>NZ_MDDT01000025.1:0-160755 GCF_001854815.1 Mesorhizobium sp. LCM 4576 | reverse complement strand
CTGCGGATTTCGCGCGCGATCGTGCCCTTGCTGGTGCTTCTGGTGGCGATGAACATCGGCGGAATGATCGCCATGACGCAGATGGCGGATCTCGCCAACACGCCGCTCTACCTCGCCGTCTCGCTGTTCCTCGCCTTCAGCGCGGTGTTCTTCGCCTCCGTGACCTCGGTCCAGCCCAGCCTCTACCGGCTGATCTTCATTGCCTATGTCTTGTCGGCGGTGGCGACCTCGCTGCTCGRCATCGCCGGCTATTTCCACGCCTTTCCCGGCGCGGAGATGTTCACCAAATACGACCGCGCAGCCGGCGCCTTCCAGGACCCGAACGTGTTCGGGCCATTCCTCGTGCTGCCCGGCACCTACCTGCTCTACCTGCTGCTCACCGGCCCGGTGTCGCGCATGCCGCTTCTAGCGGTGCCGCTGCTCATCATCACCGCCGGCATCTTCTTCTCTTTCTCGCGCGGCGCCTGGGGCATGTTCGCGGTGTCGGCGGTGCTGCTTACCGCGTGCCTGTTCCTGCAGAGCGCCAGCGGCAAGTTCCGGCTGCGGGTGGTGGTGATGACGATCGCGGCCGTGGCGCTGCTGGTCATCGCTTTCCTGATCATCCTGCAACTGCCCGGCGTGTCGGACATGTTCACGCAGCGCGCGCAGCTCGAGCAGAGCTACGATTCGGCGCGGCTGGGCCGATTCGCTCGCTACACGATCGGCTTCCAGCTTGCGATGGAGCATCCGCTCGGTATCGGCCCGCTGGTGTTCGGCACGATCTATGGCGAGGATACGCACGACATCTGGCTGAAGGCGCTGATGGATTACGGCTGGCTGGGTTTCGTGTCGTTCCTGACGCTGACCTTATGGACGATCGGCGCCGGCTTCCGCATCCTTTTGCGCGACCGRCCATGGCAGCCTTATCTTCTGTGCGCCTATGTCGCCTATCTCGGCAATATCGGCCTCGGCACCTTCATCGACATCGACCACTGGCGCCATCTCTATCTGCTGCTCGGCCTGGTCTGGGGCGCGATCGCGCTGGAGTACCGGCACCAGAAGGAATTGYGGCTGGCGAGGCCCTAATCCCTCCTTGYGATTTCACCTGCGCGATAGATACCGAATTCGGTTGACCCGCACGGGGTTATCACGATACATCGCCACCCGGTCCGGAGTGTAGCGCAGCCCGGTAGCGCACTTGACTGGGGGTCAAGGGGTCGTCGGTTCGAATCCGGCCACTCCGACCATTTAAATCCTTGAAATCCCCCACGAAGGCGGCACGAACGTGCCAGGCGAGCTTATTCCCGCCGCTTAACTACCATGCGCAGCCAGCATCCGGCGCGCGCTTTCCTCGTCGGTGATCAGGATGGTCGGCGCGATCAGGTGCATGGCGCCGAGCAATGCATCGGTCTTCTCCTCGCCGCCGGAGGTGAGGATGCGGATCGGCGCCTTGCGCAGGCGGTCGACATCCACCGACATCACGTGGCTGTTGACGGGATGGTCGACCAGATCGCCCTTGCGGTCGTAGAAATGGAACAGAAGGTCGCCGACGGCGCCGCGCGCCAGCAGGGCCTCGCGGTCCGCTTCCTTGAGGAAGCCGCCGCGCGAGAAGGTGGTAGCCGAAGCGATGCCGCCGACGCTCAGCAGGACCGCATCGAGCGCGTCGGCCATTGCAAAAATCTCCTGCAGGCCGCAGCGTTCCACCAGCGCGATCTTGGTCTCGACGCTGTCGACGACGGCCGGCGTCGGCATCAGATAGCCGTCGCCCTGGAAGATCTGGGCGAAGCGCCAGGCGAACTCGGCCGGATTGACCCGGCGTGCGACGCCGACGCCGCCAAGCAGCGAGATCACGCTGAAATCGGTGAGCGACTTGGCGCTGATGAAGGGCAAGGTGTTGAACAGTGTCACGCCCCAGCCGACGCCGACCCGCATGCCGGATTTCATCGCGTCGGACAGGAACATGCCGGTCTTGGCGGCGATCGCCGGGATCGGATCGGCCTTGGGGTCGGTGAGCGGCGCCACCAGCGCCTGCTGCAGACCGAAGGTCCGTTCGAGCGCGCGCTCCAGCCGCACGATCTCCAAAAGCTCGCTCTCGATGGTGATCTTCACCTCGTTGCGCGCCCTTGCCTCGGCCAGCATGCGCACGATGGTGACGCGGCCGACGCCGAGCACGTCGGCGATCTCGTTTTGCGTCATCTGTTCGACGAAATACATCCAGGCGGCGCGGATCCTGAGGCGGTCGGTCCGGCTTTCGCTGACGACCTGCTCGGATGCCTCGCCAGCCGCCCTGCCGTTTTCTGGTTCGCCCTGCCGTCGCCTGCCCAAGTTCCCCTCCAACTCCGGCGACGACACCGTCCCGCCGATTCTGCATGCTGGTTAAATATCGTCTATTGATCTACCAATCGAGACGAACAATCTAGAGAGGGCGACTGGCGCCCCAAGCCGTGAGCGGCTTCAGCATTTCGAGGCAATTGGCGATGCTGCGACAAATCTCCGAGGATGTCCGCGCCAACCTGAAGGATCGGCTTCGGGAACTGCGCGACGCGATCCGCCAAGGCCGTCACGACAGCGCCGGTGATACCTCGCACGACATCGCCGGCAATTTGCCGCCCTTTCCGGGCCRCAGCCTGCTCGGCCATGCCGCGAGCGCTGTCGACGAGGCGCTGACGATCGCCGAATCCTTCGTTCCGCATTCCCGGCCGCTCAAGGTCGACGGCACGACCGTGAAAAGCCTGCGGGCCTATTTCCCGCAAGGCGACGAGGACCGGCAGATCGGCGGCGAACGTCAGTTCAGGCGTGATATGTATTACCTGACCCGGGCGGTTCTCGCCGGCTACGGCATCGACAATCCCCGTGTCCATGAGGCGAGTTTTTCCGCCGTGCATGTCGCGATGCGCAAGCGCCACGCGAATCTTCTGGCTGCCGCGACGGCGGACGCGGCATCCACCGACCAGGTCGCGGCGGCCTGCGCGGCTCTCCTCGTCGAATGCCTCAACCATCGTCCGGTCCAGCCTGGCGAGATCGGGACAGGCCCGGCGATCGCCGGCGACCGGTCTCTCGACATCAGGTGCCTTGCGCCCGTGGTGCTTGCCTGCGGACTGGCGACCAAGGCGCACGGCACGCCCGAGCCCGATATTCTCGAGATCGCCGTGCTGGCGGCCGAAGTGCGGGAAGATCGCATCAGGCAGGCCTGTGCCCATGCGAATGCGGTCCAGGAGTTGACACCGGTTCTCGCCACGCTGCTCGCGCATCTGACGTAACCGCCGCGTGGGATCCGCTATCGCTCGGCCGCCATGGCCGCGATGGTCTTCTTGGCGCGCTGGATCGAGGCCGGGCTCATGCTGAGCTCGGTCAGGCCCATCTTCACGAAGGTTGGGATCAGGTCCGGCCGGCCGGCGGCCTCGCCGCACATGCCCACCATGATGCCGGCGGCGACACCCGCCTTGGCGGTCAGCTCGATCGCCGACATCACCGCCRGATTGGTGACGTCGTTGAGCTTGGCGACCGTCGGGTTGAGGCRGTCGGCGGCCATGATGTACTGGGTCAGGTCGTTGGTGCCGATCGAGAAGAACGCCACCTCCTTTGCCAAAGCCGGCGCGATCAGAACGGCGGCGGGCGTCTCGATCATCACGCCGAGTTCGAAGCTCGCATACGGCACGCCCTCCGCCTTCAATTCAACCGCGCATTCGTCGACCAGCGCGCGGGTGCGCGTGACCTCGGCGATCTCCGAAACCATCGGCAGCATCACCTTGATGTTGCCGTGCACGGCGGCCCTGAGCAGCGCCCGCAGCTGGCGCTTGAAGATGTCGGGACGATCCAGGCACATGCGGATGCCGCGCCAGCCGAGGAAAGGATTTTCCTCGTCGGGGAATTCGATGCCGGCRATCGGCTTGTCGCCGCCAATGTCGAGCGTGCGCACGATGACCGAATGCGGTGCGAAAGCCTTGGCCAGCGCGCTGTAGGTCTYGGCCTGCATGTCCTCCGACGGCAGGTGCATGTGGCGCATGAAGAGCAGTTCGGTGCGGAACAGGCCGACGCCCATGGCGCCGGCTTCCTGCGCCGCCTCGATCTCCTCCAGCGAGCCGATATTGGCCGCGACCTCGATCACCGTGCCGTCGGCGCGGGTGGGCGTCACGCCCTTGAACACTTTCAGCCCGGCGCGCTCCTGCGCCGCGGCTTCGACACGCTTGTTGAAATCGGTGCGCGCGGCCTCGTCAGGGTCCACGAGAACGTGTCCCGCATTGCCGTCGATGGCGACCTCCTTGGCCGTCCGCAACGCGTTGATCTTATCTCCCAGACCCAGCACGGCCGGGATGCCGTGCGAGCGGGCGATGATGGCGATGTGCGAGGTGGCGCCGCCATGGCCGCAGACCACGCCGCCGATGCGCTTTAGCGGGGCGCGCGCAAGGTCCCAGGCGCCGATGTCGTCGGCGATCAGGATCGCGCCTTGCGGTATGGTTTCCAGGCTGACCTCGTCCTGGCCGAGCAGCACCAGGCAAATCTGCCGGCCGACGGCATGGACGTCGTCGGCGCGGGCGTTGAGATAGTGATCGTCGACGGCGCTGAAATCGGCGGCGATGGTGGCCGACGCCGCGATGACCGCCGAGACCGCGTCGTCACCGCCTTTGATCAGCCTTTCGACCTCGCCGGTCAGGCTGTCGTCGGCGGCGATGTCGCGCAGTGCCGCAACGATGCCACGGTCGCCGGCGGRGAGATTGTTCTCGGCAAGCGTGCGATCCATGCGCGCCTGGACGCTGGCGACGGCGCCGCGGAAGCGCTCGAGCTCACCTTCGATCTCATCGCCCTGCAGGCGCCTGCCCGGTCCCTCGATCTCCGGCGGGAAATGGGCGAAGGCCGGCCCGATCGCCACACCCTCGCTGGCGGCGACGCCTTGAAGTTTCGGGGGGCCATCCACCGCCGCGGCGGCAGGCGGCGCGGTCCCGGAAGCGGGCGTCGCAACTGCGGCTTCCGGGCCACCCTCACCCGCCTCGCTCTCGTCGTCGAGGCCGGCACGCGGGTTCTCCAGATAGCCGATCAGCGCCTCGATCGCTTCGATCGCGTCGGCGCCGTTGGCGCGCACGGTGACTTCCTGGTTTTCCTTGACTGCCAGGAGCATCAGCTTGACCGAGCTCTTGGCGCTGACCGCCTTGCCGTCCTTGACCAGCTCGACATCGGATTCGAAACCCTTGGCTAGTTTCACGAACCGCGTGGCGGGACGGGCGTGCAAACCTTCGTGCACTCTGACGATGGTCGAGCGTTCCATGGCAATACTCTAGGWTTGGGCGCTATCGACAGACAGCGCGGACATTATCAGGCGGCGATGGTGATGACAGCGCCTGGGGTCAGGGCCGCCACGAGCGCTCCGGTATCGACCTCGGATGCGCAAACCTCGCCCGGCCTTTCGGCCTCTGTCGCTCCGTTGAAGGAGATCACGACATGGCCCATCTCGCGGACCTTACTCCAGGCCGTGTCGCCGACCGCCGTTATAACAGCCGAAACCGGTCCGAGCGTGATCGACGCGYCTTTCGCTGGCCCGTTGTCGCTCGGGCCTTCCTCCGTCTTGTGCAGCACGGAGACCTCGGCCAGTTCGGGAGGCGAGCCATCCGCGAACAGGATGACCACGCCGCCCTCGGCGAGGTCCGCCACTTCGGGTCCGATGGCTGTGACCCGTGTCTTGAGAAGAACCGACATGTGGCGAACCTCGTTTTTTACCAGTGATTTAGAACACGATCAGGGAGACGACCCATGCGATCAGCACGGAGACCGGGCCCATGATCTGGCGGCTGATGAGCACCGCCGGCACACCGATTTCAATCGTCTTCGGCTTGGCCTCACCGAGCGCCAGACCGACGGGGACGAAATCGCAGCCCACCTGGGTATTGTAGGCAAACAGCGCCGGCAGCGCCATTGCGGGCGAGATGGTGCCGTTGGCGATCTGCGGGCCGATGATGGCGACGCCGATGACCTGCGCAATGACCGCGCCCGGTCCCAGGATGGGCGACAGGAACGGCAGGCCGCAGATGGCCGAGATGACCAGCAGGCCGACGATGTTGTTGGCCAGCGGACCCATCGGCTGCGCCAGCACGTCACCGATACCGGTATAGAGGATCAGGCCGATCAGCATGGTCACGAAGGCCATGAAGGGCAGCACGTTGCGGACGACCTGGTCGATGGTGCGGCGGCCGGAGTTGAAGAAGATGCCGACCACGCGGCCCATGACGCGGCCGATGGAGCTGATCAGGCCGATAAGCCCGCCTTCGCTGGGCAGCGGCTCGGCCGCCCTGGCAGTGGTGTTGTTGCTTGAACTCATCGTTGCTGCTCCCCCCGCAGTGGTGACCGCTTCGGATCCGTCCGCCATTGTGACGTTGGCCGGCTTCACGCCCGAAACGTAGATGTCTTCCGTGATGAACTGGGCGAGCGGACCCGCCTGGCCGACCGGCGTCAGATTGACGGTCGGGATACGCTTGCGCGGATAGACGCCGCAGCGCRCCGTGCCGCCGCAGTCGACTACGACGACCGCCATCTCGCTTTCGATCGGCGGCGACTTGAAGCCGTCGACGGCCTGGGCGCCGGTCATGTCGGCGATGAGCTGCGCCACCGGATGAATGCCGCCGCCGGTCACCGACACGACCTTGTTGCGCTGATCGGTCGGCTCGATGACCAGAGGGCCACCCCAACCGGTGGAGCCCTTCGAGATCTTTACTGCCTTGTATGTCTTGGCCATGGGTGTCCTCCCGCCCTTAGAGCTCGACGCCCTGGCGGCGTGCCATGATGGCCGTGATGCRCTCGGTCAGGATGCCCTTCAGAAGGATGACGACGAGGCCGACGATGGCGTACCAGATCGCCACCTTGACGTGATAGCCGTTGGCGATGACGCCCCGCTTCTCGAGGTCGAGCAGCGCGACCAGCATGCCGCCCCAGACGAAATACTCGCCGGGATTGATGTGCGGGAAGAGGCCGAGCGGCGGATGCACGTAAGACACTGCCGCGTCGTAGAAGGCGGGCTTGTGCTTTTCTTCCAGGAAGGAGCCGAAGGTGTAGGCCATCGGGTTGGTGAGGAAGAACACCGACAGGACCGGCAGCACCGTATAGCGGGTCAGCGCGATGCGGCCGGCGCCGCGTGCCAGGCCGTGGACGCGCTCCTCGCCGACCAGCTCGGTGACGGCGTAGAAGGCGGTCATCAGCACGACCAGGGTCGGAATGATGCCGGTGACGAAGCCGGCGAACACTTCGCCGCCCTTCTGGAAGATGCCGATGAAGTATTTGCCGATCGCGGTCAGCCAGCCGAGCTGCTCTTCCTGCTGCACGTTCTTCAGCTGTTCCTTGAGCTGATCGGCGGTGACCGGCGCGTTGTCGGTCGTGGCCTGCGCCAGGATCACGAGATGATCGGTGGCATGCTCGACGCCGAGCTTGCCGTGCCAGGCAGCATCCGAGACCATGGTGCCTGCGACATGCAGGTTATGCACCGCCAGGTCGGCATGCTGCGCCAATAATGTAATTACAGACATTTCTCCTCCTTATGACCCCTGCCGGTCATTCCCAGCCGGCCGCCGGTGTCGTTTAAGCCCTTGYTACGTTCAAGCCGGACAGGCCCGGCTTCTTCCCCGGCTCCGACCGCGCGCGGTCGATTTGCTCGATCGCCCGTTTCACGGCCTCRGCCACACCGGGTTCCCCCTCCCCCATGATCGCAGGGTTGGACCGGAGTCGATCGAGGGGGATGCCCTCGAATTCTTCATGTCGCTTGAACTTAGTCAGCACCGAACGGCCACTCATGACCATCATGCGGCGCACGACGAGATCCGGCGTCACGACGATCAGCGCAATCGTGCCCTTGGCGAGCCGTCCGCGGAAATTGYCCGCCCCGACGAAGCCGTCCTTGTACTGAGCCGTGACACCTTTGAAGACGTCCGAATAATGCCGCATCTGCAGCCAGACACCGAGCGATTGCAGCGCCCAGACAACAAACAGCAGAAGCAGCGCCCACTGCCAGATCGCCATTTCGGTTTCCTCCCGAGTCGCTTTCTCCGGCACATATTGAACGGAGCCGAGACGACCCGAAAGTGAGAACATTTGTTTCCTCGAATGTCAACATGTATTATATTAGCCGCCATAACGCTCCACAGCCGGCTGGCCGATTTCGGCATTGGCGGCCCTGTGCTAGCCTATCGTCAAACGGGATATGAGACATGGATCTGCCTTTCAGGCACGAACTCGCGCTTATGCCGGACCTTCGTCACCGGCTGCGGCAACTGCGCTGGTTTCGCGCCACTTTCCGCAGCAGCGCGAAGGTGGTGTCGGAAACCTTCGGCGTTCGTTTYGAGATCGACGAGGCCAAGCTGACGCGCGCCTTTCTCGACTGGATCGAAGTCATGGAAGCGCAGAAGCGATTCGCTGCGGTCGATCGCGCGGACTTCATTGTCTTCGCCGCCGGGCTGGTGCTGCGCGAGCTGATCCGGCAGGCGCCGGCGCGGGAGGTCTCAGGTCTCACCGAAATGATCGAGACCGAAGCCAATGCCGGCACGGCGGAAATCGTGCGCTTCTGGCCGGAGGGATTTCTCTATACCAACTATTGCGTGTCGGCGATCCTGGCCGTGCACGAGCAGGAGTTCGGCACGGCGCCCAGCATCGACAAATGCGCCGACGACTTGCGCACCTGGTGGTCCTATCGCGAGAACGCGACGGAAATGCCCGCCTATGCCGTGGCCTTCCTCGACCGCTTCCTCGGCGCGGAGCCCGATTGGATCACGCCCGACCGCGCCCAGTCGCGCCAGGCCATGCAGCGCGCGCTCGGATCCTCGCCGGTCAGCGAGGCGCTGCGCCAGCTTTGACGGTTGGCCGCCTTGAACATCTGACTTTTTATCGATAGCGATGTGCGCATTGGCACAGGAGCCGGGAGACGCGCGTGGCGCAACCTAGATTGATGATTTTCGATTGCGACGGCGTTCTCGTCGACAGCGAGCCGCTGGCCGCCAAGGCCTATGAGCGCGTCTATGAGAAACACGGCATGCCCGGTGTCCATGGCGGCATCATCGCCCAATGCATCGGCATGAAGCAGTCCGACATCATCGTCAAAATCAAGGAACTGACCGGCCACCAGTTCCCTCCGGCGGCCGACGGCGACATCTGGGCCGAGACCAAGCTGCTCTTCTCCGAGGAGTTGAAGCCGACGCCAGGGATCGCGCCGTTCCTGAGCACGCTTGCCGGAGACCGTTGCGTCGCCTCATCGTCGTCGGTCGAACGCATCAACCACAGCCTGTCGGTGACCGGACTGTCGCGCTTCTTCGGCGACGCGATCTTCTCCTCCTCGATGGTGAAGAACGGCAAGCCGGCGCCCGACATCTTCCTTTACGCCGCCGAGAAGATGGGCGCGAAACCGGCTGACTGCATCGTGGTCGAGGATTCGCCGTTCGGCGTCCAGGGCGCGGTCGCGGCCGGCWTGATCGCGATCGGCTATACAGGCGGCGGGCACACCTATCCCGAGCACAGAGCGCGGTTGAAAGCGGCCGGCGCCGACTTCGTCTGCGCCGATTGGCACGAAGTGGGCCGGCAATTGGCGGGGCTTGGCGTACCGRCCTGAGTTAGCGGAGGCTGGGGAAGCGACGGCGAGTCCAGTCACCGGGCGGGACCAATCCCCCCACGCGGAAGTTGAAGGACAGGACCCTCGTCGCATCGGCATCGACCTCGCAGCGGAAGCTCAGATCGTACCATTGGGTTGTCGTGCTGAAGGCAGCCTGCGGAGGGTTGAGAACATTGCCTTGCTTCAGGGGAATGGTCGGCAGCCATTTCGGCGAATAGTCGGCGCTTTGCRATTCCTGATTCAGGACGTTGGCGCAAAGATTGGCAACGCGCTGGTCGCGCGGCACGTTCTCCATCGAGCTCGTAGCCTGCATATTGCCGGTCGCACCCGGCGAGTAAAGCTTCCTGACGCCGGGCAGGCCGGAATAGATCGGCGCTCCCGCAGCCGCGCTGTCGGCGGAATTCGACCTTCCCGGGTTCCCGCTTGGCGCTCTCAAAGCCCTTGCGGATTTGAACTTGATCGCCTTGGAGGGTTTAGGCTTTGCCTTTTCGGTTGAGGATGGAGGCGCGGGCTTTTCGCCCGCCTCGGCCGTCAATGGCTTCGGTGGCGCGGCCGGCTGTTCTTCGGTGGTTTGTGGCGCTGCCTGTTGTTTGTCGGGCTGCTGCTTGTCAGTGTCCTCGGTCGGCTGCTTCTCKTCGCCTTGCGCGGGTTTTTCATCCGGCGCGGCAGTTGCCGGCTTCTCTGGGGCCTTGCTGGAGTCGGCCTGCTGCTCGGGCGTTGCAGGAGCTGGCGGGTTGGGCGCCGGCTTCGGTGCGACAGGCGGTTTTGCTGGTTCATTTTGGGCCGGCGACGGCGCRTTGGCCGGAGCGCTGCCTCCGTTGAGAGATTTCTCCGGGCCGGTATCCTTTTCGCCATATTGGAAAACGCGCTTCAGAACCGGGATGTCTTGCGGTTTCGGCGGCTGCGGCGGTGGTGGCTTTTGCTCGGCCTGCTCAGGCGGCTTTTCGGCCTTCTTTTCAGGCTTGGGCTCCGGCGGCTTTGGAGCAGGCTTCGGCTTGGGTTGATCGGGCGGCGGCACGATCGCGACGTTGACCGGCTGTTCCTGCTGATCCGGCTGCTGCTCGGGTCTGGGCAAGCCGAAGAACAGGAACGCCGCGATCAGGACATGCAGGAACAGCGATGYGGCCAAGGCCCACCGCCAATTCCGAAACCATTCCCGCATCTTGCCGTTCATTGCGCTCCGATGTGGAACGAAATAGCGGCGGCTTCAAGCACTTGCCGGGATTCGCGTGAGCTGCCGTCCTGACAAGTCGGTGATCGGAGGGCCTGCGGTACAAGATCAAGGCCCTGCAGGGAGTGGCTTACACCAGCATGCTCATCGGGTTTTCGATCATGCGCTTGAAGGCGCCGAGCAGTTCCGCGCCGAGCGCGCCGTCGACGGCGCGATGGTCGGTCGAGAGTGTCACCGACATCACCGTTGCCACCTTGATCTCGCCCTTCTTCACCACAGCCCGCTCTTCGCCCGCGCCGACCGCCAGGATCGTCGCATGCGGCGGGTTGATGACGGCGGCAAAGTCCTTGATGCCGAACATGCCCAGATTGGACACCGCCGTCGTGCCGCCCTGATATTCTTCGGGCTTCAGCTTGCGGCTCCTGGCGCGGCTCGCCAGGTCCTTCATCTCGTTGGAGATCACCGACAGCGTCTTTTCATCCGCACGCCGGATGATCGGCGTGATCAGGCCGCCGGGGATCGAGACGGCAACGCCGACATCGGCATGCTTGTGCTTGACCATGGCGTTTTCGGTCCACGACGCATTGGCATCCGGCACCGCCATCAGCGCCATGGCCATCGCCTTGATGACCATATCGTTGACGGACAGCTTGTAGGCGGGAACCTCGCCCTTGTCGGTCTTCCTCATAGGGGCCGCGGCATTGAGCTGCGTACGCAGCGCCAAGAGCGCATCGAGCTCGCAATCCAGCGTCAGATAGAAATGCGGGATGGTGGACTTGGCCTCGACCAGGCGGCGCGCGATGGTCTTGCGCATGTTGTCGTGCGGCACGAGCTCGTAGGAGCCTTCGGCAAACAGCTTCAGCACCTGATCGTCCGACATCGGTTTCGGCGCGGGCGCCGGAGCGGACGGGACTTCGACCGGAATCTCGGCGGCCGGCTGAACAGGAGTGGCCGCGCCTTTCGCGGCGACTGCGGCTTCGACGTCGGCGCGCACGACGYGGCCGCGCGGACCGCTGCCTGCTATAGCCGAAAGGTCTAGATTTGCCTCACGGGCCAAGCGTCGAGCCAGCGGCGTGGCTCGGGCAGGCCCCTGCGATTGGCTGATCTCCCCCCCTGTGGGGGAGATGGCCGGCAGGCCAGAGGGGGGCGCGACAGAATGAGTGGGTAGCGGGACAGCGCCCCCCTCTGTCGGCTTCGCCGACATCTCCCCCACGAGGGGGGAGATTGGCGCCTCACCCTGCTTGGCCTCATAAACCTCGTCGTCGRCATAGATCCAGGCGACGGRCTCACCGACGGGAATATCGACGCGCTCCTTGCCGGTGACGTTGCGCAGCGTGCCGCTGGCCGGCGCGTCGATCTCCATCGCCGCCTTGTCGGTCTCGATCTCGAAGAGCACGTCGCCCTTCTTGACGTGAGCGCCCTCCTCGGCAAACCAGCGCGAGATCTGTCCGGTCGCCATGTCCATGTCGACCTTGGGAAGAATGACTTCTGTCGGCATCGCTCAGCGGACCCCTTTCACGAGGTCGCGGGCAGCGGTGATGATGTCGGGAACCTGCGGYACCGTCGCCTTTTCCAGATCCGGATTGTAGGGGATCGGCGTCTCGGCRCCGCCGAGGCGCACGATCGGCGCGTCGAGATAATCGAACGCCTCGCTTTCGGCGACGAGCGCGCTCACTTCCGCGCCGATGCCGAGCGTCTTCACCGCTTCGTAGACGCAGAGCAAACGCGAGGTTTTCTTCACGCTGTCGATGACGGTCTGCCGGTCGATCGGGCGGATCGTGCGCAGGTCGACCACTTCGATGTCGAGACCCTCGCCTTCGAGTGCTGCCGCAGCATCGAGCGCCTTCTGCACCATGATCGACGTGGCGACGATGGTGAGGTCGCGGCCCTCGCGGCGGATCTCGGCCTTGCCGATCGGAACGGTGTAGTGGCCCTCGGGCACATGGCCCTTCATCTTGTAGAGCAGCTTGTGCTCGAAGATCATGACCGGGTCCGGATCGGCGATCGCGGCCAGCAGCATGCCCTTGGCATCGTGCGGCGTCGCCGGCTGGATAACCTTCAGGCCAGGCACATGGCCGAGCCAGGCCTCCAGGCTCTGGCTGTGCTGCGCGGCGGCACCGGTGCCGGAGCCGGCCGGGAAACGCATCACCACCGGCACGGAGACCTCGCCGCCRAGCATGAAGCGCATCTTGGCCGCCTGGTTGACGATCTGCTCCATGCCGAGTGTGGCKAAATCCGAGAACTGGAATTCGAAGATCGGCCGCATGCCGGTGACRGCCGCGCCCACCGCGACGCCGGCGCCGCCCAGTTCGGAGATCGGCGTGTCGATGACCCGGTCGGTGCCGTAGCGTTCGACAAGATCGCCGGTCACCTGGAAGGCGCCGCCATAGACGCCGATATCCTCGCCCATCAGGAAGACGCGCTCGTCCATGTCCATGGCGATCGCCATGGCTTCCTGGATCGCCTGGGCGTAGCTCAGTTCACGCACCGCGGCGTCCATCACGCTTGCTCCGTGTAAACATAGTTCGAAAGGGTGGCGATCTCCGGCGCCGGGCTCGCCTTGGCGAACTCGATGCCGTCGGCGATCTCCTTGGCGACTGCGTCGCGGATGGCCTGGATGCCCTGGTCGTCGATGAAGCCGAAATCGCGCAGCTCGGTCTCAAACAGCGTGATCGGATCGCGGTTCGCCATCCAATCCTCGATCTCTTCCTTGGTGCGGTAGCGGTTGCGGTCGCTCTTGGAATGGCCGCGATGACGGTAGGTCTTGGATTCGATCAGCGTCGGCCCCTCGCCCGCGCGCGCCCGCTCGACCGCCTTGAAGGATGCCTCGGCGACCTCGGAGAAGATGTTGCCGTTGACGATGACGCCGGGCATCGAATAGGCGGCCGCCCGCTCGGCGATGTTCTTCACCGCGGTCGAACGCGCCGTCGAGGTCGACATGCCGTAGCCGTTGTTCTCGCACACGAAGATCACCGGCAGCTTCCAGATCGCCGCCATGTTCAGCGCCTCGTGGAAAGCGCCTTCATTGTTGGCGCCATCGCCGAAGAAGGAGACCACGACCTTGCCGGTCTTCATCCTCTTGGACGAAAGCGCAGCACCCACCGCGATCGGAATGCCGCCGGCGACGATGCCGTTGGCGCCGAGATTGCCCTTGGCGACATCGGCGATGTGCATGGAGCCGCCGCGGCCCTTGCAGTAGCCCGTGGTCTTGCCGAAGAACTCCGCGAACATGCGGCTGACCTCGGCGCCCTTGGCGATGCAATGGCCATGGCCGCGATGCGTCGAGGTGATCTGGTCATCCTCGGCGAGCGGCATGCAGATGCCCATGGCGCTGGCTTCCTGGCCGATCGACAAATGCATGGTGCCATGGATGAGGCCGCGCATGTAGCACTCTTCCGCGCCCTCTTCGAAGCGGCGGATGAGGTACATCTTGTGAAGCACCTGCCTGAGCTGCTCCGGACTGTACTGGCGATAGACGAAAGGCAGGTTGGCCCGGCTATCCACGACGGCTTTGCTGGCTCCGGCCATGATCACGCCTCCACAGCGCCGTAAACGAGCTTGTCCTGTCGGGCGCGCAGCTCGGCGATCTTCGAGCCCGGCGCCGGCGCCGCGTTGGCATAGGTGATGAGCTCGCCYTTCTTGATGAGCGCCGTGACGGATCCGCCCTGCAGCAGGCCGCAGGGGATGGCCCGCGTCGCATGGGCTTCCGGCGCCGTCATGATCCAGGCGCGATAGCAATATTCGCCGATGGCATCGAGCTTGTCGCCCGGCTTCAGATCCTTCTTGGCGACCGCGCAGACCTCGGCCACGGGCTTCGCCAGCGGCACCATGTCGGCCTTGCCGTAGAGCACGACGCGAGCGCAGGTCAGCGGCACTTCCAGCGAGGTCAGATGATAGGGGCGATGGAAGGTGAAATACGGGCCCTTGCCCATCTTCAGGTCTTCCATGCGCTCCGAAATGCGCGGATGCGACATGTCGGCGACGACGAAGACGCCCGGCGCCACGCCCTTGCCGATCGAATAGTCGACGACGCCGACCTTCGACAGCACRCCACCATCCTTCTGCGGCACCAGCACCTTGGACAATTCGCCCAGCGTCGCGGACGGGCCGTGCATGCCGGGCTTGTCGGGAACCAGTCCGGTCGCGTTGGCGATCGCCGCCATCTCGACCATGGTCTTCGAACCRTCGACGAATTCGACCAGCATGCGCACATTCATATGCCGGCGCTTCGCCTCCTCCTCATAGTCCGGWGGCGTGGCGTCGATGTTGAGCGGGTTGTTCTTGCCCTTGCCGGCGGCAACGATCGGGTGGCCCATGGCGGAGACGAACTCGATCAGCTCCATGCRGGAAGACGGCTCGTCGCCGGCGCCTAGCGAATAGGTGACGCCGAGGCGGTCGGCTTCGCTCTTGAGATAGGCCCCGATGGTGACGTCGGCTTCGACATTCATCATCACCAGGTGTTTACCGTGCTCCATGGCCCGCAGGCCGATCTCTGCGCCGACGGCTGGAACGCCGGTCGCGTCGATGACCACGTCGATCAGGTCGTTGCCGATGATCAGGCTGGAGTCGTTGGTGACGGCGATCTTGCCGGCCTCCATGGCCGAGGTCATTGCCGAGGCGCTCGACACTTCCCGCGCGTGTCCGGTTTCCTGGAAAGCGATATCGACGGCCTTGCTGGCCGCGGGAAGGTTCAATTCGGAGATGGCGCCGATCTCGATGCYGGACATATGGGCGACGCGGGTGACGATGTCGGTGCCCATTTCGCCGGAGCCGATCAGGCCGATGCGAATAGGCTTGCCGGACTTGGCTCGTTCATCGAGATCGCGGGCAAGGCCCGTCAACGACACATTGGACGCCATACCGTGTATTCCTCCCATATCGCATGCTGTTCGGTTGCTTGACCGGTATTGAACATATGTATTTCTGTCAAGACTAATGTCCAGAATTTGACCATCAGTCGACGCTTTTCGAATTGGTCGGGGCGCAACGACGAAACACGCCGACGGCTGGCGCGCTGTGCGGAGCTAAATAGAGGCGAGCGCTCGCGCGCCGGGGCGCCGGTCAAAGCCGCGCGGYAGCCCTTTCGCGGGCCGCAAACAGATATCTAGGCGAGAATTGTTACTGGCAAACGTCGACCCATACGGCGCCGACCAGATCGGCCATGCGCTGCGGCGTGATGTGCACCGCGGCATTGGTGGCGCCGGCGGCGGGTACGACTTCGTCGAAAGGCTTGAGCGACAGGTCGCAATAGATCGGCAGCGGCGCCGGCAGGCCGAACGGGCAGACGCCGCCCGGCGGATGGCTGGTGACCGCCAGCACCTCCTCGCCGCCCAGCATGCGCGGCTTGCCGCCCATCCTGTCCTTGAACTTGCGATTGTCGAGCCGGGCGATGCCGCTGGTCACCACCAGCATGGTCTCGTCGCCAACGCGCAGGCAGATCGTCTTGGCGATCTGCGCCGGCGTGACGCCATGCGCCTCCGCCGCCAGCGCGACAGTGGCCGAGCTTGCCTCGGTGACGATGACTTCCACGTCCGGGGCGTGCGCGGCAAAGAAGGCGCGAACCGATTCCAAGCTCATGTGAATTCCTCGTCAGGATATCTTTGTCTTTACACGCAATTCCGGACGGAAAACCGCTCACGCTTTTCCTGGAATTGCTCGAGCAGCAGCAGTGGCGAATCGCATGATGCGGCCGATCTTGGCAAGAGCCAGCGCCTCCGCTGTGCAGGCACCAAAAAAAGCCCACCGGGCAAAATCCCGGCGGGCTCCTCGATGGGCGCTTTTCGCGTCTCTATTGCTGGGTGGGCCGATTCTCTTCGGCCGGCACGCTGATCAATTCCTCTTCCGGCATCTGCAGGGCCGAAGCGATGCGCCGGAGCTTGGCGGGGTCCGCGTCCTTGCCATCCTCGATGTCGATGATCTCGCCGACGGCCAGGCCGCAGGTCAAAGAGAGTTCCTCGATCGTATATCCCCTCGTCTCGCGAGCGGCTTTCAACGGGTTGAGGCCGGACGCGGCAATGATGTTGTTGGAAACAGCGTTTCGTGYGGTGTTGGGCATGGCAACTCCTTGGGATGAAACAGGGTCTGATGAAATGGTGTTGCCTGAGACGGCGGGAGAATGYTCGTTAACACATGATTTGCCAAGAGCACCGATGCGGCGTCACGCCATCGTGAAGCGGCGTTTTGGCCGTGCCTCAGGCTCCCACAATGTAAGGTCGCGCAGCGCTCAATCAAGTTCTTTTGAAGGTCCGAGACCAGATTCGCCGGCATTTTCGACGTCCCGATTCGTTAGCTTGCCGTCACCGGTGGCCGACAGACGGCGCCGGAAGTTTCCCGGAAGGACTAGATGCCATGAATTTGAAATCGTTCACAATTGTGCTTGGCACAATCTCAAGCGTCATCGGCGCGACGCAATCATGGGCGGCGGATGCCACACGTGTTCGAGGCACTGTCGTCAGCCTTGCCGGATCGACGCTGACAGTGAAGGACCGCAACGGCAAGACCGATGCGATCACGCTTGCCGACGGCTGGAAGATTTCAGGTGTCGCCAAGGCATCGGCAGCCGATATCAAGCAGGGTGATTTTCTCGGCATCGCCTCGATATCCAAGGCCGATGGGGGCAGCGGCGCGCTTGAGGTCGTGATCTTCCCTGCCGCTCTGAAGGGTACGGGTGAAGGCGATCGCGACTGGGATCTGCAGCCCAACAGCCGCATGACCAACGGCACCGTTGCCGACGTCACCGAGATAGAGGGCCGCACGGTGACGCTCACCTACGACAACGGCCAGAAGAAACGGATCGCGATCCCGCAGGCCACACCGATCGTGACGTTCGCCGCCGCCACGCCGGCGGATCTCAAGCCTGGCGTCGCGGTGTTCGTCAATGCCGAGCGCAACGGCGACGGCAAGCTCGTCGCCAACCGGGTCGTGGTGGGGAATCACGGCGTCGCGCCGCCTATGTGAGGCCAAGCGTCCACGCCCTCGGATTTCCAGAAATCGCGCGGTCTTCGCACCTCAGGGCGCACGCGGCGCTGGAGAACTTCTCAGAAACAATCCAGAAACAAAAATCTACATTTGGGAAAAATTGTCGAAAAAAACCAGGAGGATAGTCCCTATYGCGAGGCTTGGGTCACCGATTTGCTCCGGTGGATCTCTGAACGCCCGCGTAAAAGGAAACGAAGTCATGAAGAAGTCCCTCCTCTCCGCGCTCGGGCTGGCTCTGGCCCTGGCGTTCACCGTGCCGATCCTCGGCGCCACCAGCGCCGACGCGGCTCCGATGAAGAAGCATCACCATCATCGCCATCACCGCAGGCATCATCACCGCGTTCATCATCACCATCACCACCATCATCACCACCACAAGAAGATGGCTCCGAAGAAGGCCTGACCCTTCCTTTCTGCCKATGGGGAGACAGGCTTCGCTTGTCGAGCGGCCCAGCCTTCCCATCGGGTTTCTTCTGCTTAAAGCATGTCTCCCGGAAGTGGGAACCGGTTTTGGGACAAAGACATGCGTAGAATCAACAACCTGAAGCGCGGAGGGCGAATCTGAAAGATCGCGGCGCGCTTTAACATCCGGTGATCGAACCGCATGCCGGAATGTATGTGATGGGGCCTGYGCTGATCTGCCAGCCAGACACCGCCTGGGGCCGGCGGTTGCCCCTGTCGTCCTGACGCTTCGCCATCAAGCTCGGCTATCTGCCAAATCCCGTCCCGACGAGCCATAACGGGCTGACGTTGTGGCGGAAGATCGTCAACCACAATCCGCCGTTCGTGACGCTGACCGACAAGCTGGCGGCGGAGTGGGCCGCTTCCATGCCGAGGCGCTGCGCGCCGGATGCGCCGCGAGAGCCGCACCCAGGCTCTTTCAATCCGTTGATATTGCCGGCCAAACGAAAAAATCGCGCGGCATATGAACCTTTCCATTGCGGGCAGCACTAAGCGGTCATGGGCGCCGCGAAGGCGCTCCTCAACCCAACGGGACGCCAGGAGAAGGCGAGCCCGACAACCAATGGAAGGAATGTACAAATGACCAACCTCAAGCGTATCACCCTGGCCGCGGCTCTCATCGTCTCGGCTTTCGGCTCGGTCTCGGCGCCGGCCTTCGCGGGCATTCTGCCCGGCAGTGACGGCCCGATCTGCAAAGGCCAGGGCCCGTGCTCCCAACTGAAGGCCAACTGCAAGGGCACATATGTCGACGCCACCGATTCTTCGGGCACCGTCTATGGCAAATGCCGCCCGGCCACGGTTCAGGTCGACCAGAAGAGCAAGATCAAGCTCGCTCGCTGATCCCACCCGCGGCATGGAAATGGCGGCCGCATTTTGCGGCCGCCATTTCCATAGCGATTCCAAAGATCAGCGGCGGCTGATGAGAAGACCGGCAAGCAATCCGACCACGACAAGGCCGACGGCGGCGGTGGTCGCCGGATGATCGCGCGCCGTACGCTCGATCGCCCTGCCCCTGCGCCTTATTGCCGGCAACGCCTCGTGGAGGCGATCGGCAAGGTGCGAATAGTAGTCGGACGCCGCCTCGCGGCCATCCTCGTAATAGGCGTCACCGCGCCTGRCCAAAACTTTCTTGAGATCGTGCAATTGCCGCGAAAGCGCCGCGACTTGGCTGTCGATATCAAGGTCGGAGAGGGTGGAAAACGATGCCATGCTTATTGTCCTTCTCTTCGAGAAGGCCTAACGCGCGGACGACGAGCCAGTTCCGGCGGGCCGACCGCGTGGCATCAAGTCGAAGATGACCCGTTCAACGAACCTGGTCGAGCAGGCGCTTGCATTCCAGCAAGTCGAACAACGCCTCCTGCAGCAAGGCACGATTGTCACGCGACAATTTCGAAGAGTCGGGTTGAACCGGACCTTCGTCGTCGCTCTTGCCGAGGCCGAAGAAACGGCGGCTGGGCTTGACCTTCGGCTGGCCGACCAGCGCGTCCTCGTCGCCGCGCGGCTGGGCGGCCGCCGTCAGCGGCACCTGCTCGGCCTGGCGGCGCTGGGCGATCGCCTCCACTGCGGCCATGTCGCCATTGCCGATGGCGACCAGAAAATGATTGCCGTTCTCGCGCAACAGCTTCTGCACGCCTTTGATCGTATAGCCCTGATCGTAGAGCATATGCCTGATGCCCTTGATCAACTCGACATCCTGCGGCCGGTAGTAGCGCCGGCCGCCGCCACGCTTCATCGGCTTGATCTGGGTGAAGCGCGTCTCCCAGAAACGCAGCACGTGCTGCGGCAGATCGAGGTCTTCCGCCACTTCGCTGATGGTGCGGAAAGCATCGGGACTCTTGTCCATGGGCCAATCCTCCACACTGGACCACAATCCGGCGCATGATGCCGAATCGCGCCTTATTTCAGCGATTTATGAAACGATATTCAAGCCCAGCGTCAAAACGGCCGGCGGTTTTCAACCGCATTCGCCAGCAAATTACTTGCCGCCCTTGCCCTTGCTGTTCTGGTGCGAACGCAGGATCCGGTTCTTGAGCACGTTCGAGGATTTGAACGTCATCACCCGGCGCGGCAGGATCGGCACTTCCTCACCCGTCTTGGGGTTGCGGCCGATGCGCTCGTTCTTGGAGCGGACATGGAAGGTGGCGAAGGAAGACAGCTTCACCGTCTCGCCGCGAACGATGGCTTCGCAGATTTCATCCAGGACGGCCTCGACGAGCTCCGCCGATTCAGTTCGCGACAAGCCAACCTTCCGATAAACGGCTTCAGCAAGGTCGGCACGCGTAAGTGTCTTTCCCCCCATGCGACCGTCCCATCTGCTCGCAAAAACGTAAATCGATACAGGTAAAGGCAGAGCCTAAGTAATTGATCCGGCAAGGTCAAGAACCGAACCGGCGAGTTCGGCACTTACCAGCGGAGCAATACCGCGCCCCAGGTGAAACCTCCACCCATCGCCTCGAGAAGCACAAGGTCGCCCTTCTTGATGCGGCCGTCGGCGAYGGCCACCGAGAGAGCGAGCGGCACCGATGCAGCCGAGGTGTTACCGTGTAAATCGACGGTGACCACCACTTTCTCTTCGGCAATCCCGAGCTTCTTGGCGGAAGCGTCAATAATCCGTTTATTGGCCTGATGCGGCACGAACCAGTCGAGGTCCTGCGCCGTTATGCTGGCCTCGCCGAAGGTCGCCTCGATGACGTCGGTGATCATGCCGACCGCATGCTTGAACACTTCACGGCCTTCCATCCYGAGATGACCGACGGTTCCCGTCGTCGAAGGGCCGCCGTCGACGAAGAGCTTGTCCTTGTGCGTGCCGTCCGAGCGCAGGCTAGCCGCCAAGACGCCGCGATCTGTGATCGCGCCCGCGCCCTCTTCCGCCTCGAGAACCAGCGCGCCGGCGCCGTCGCCGAACAGCACGCAGGTCGAACGATCGCTCCAGTCGAGGATGCGCGAGAATGTTTCCGAGCCGATCACCAGGACGCGTTTGGCCAGGCCGCCACGGATATAAAGGTCGGCGGTGGCGACCGCATAAACGAAGCCCGAGCAGACGGCCTGCATGTCGAAGGCGAAGCCGTGATGCATGCCGAGGCGGTTCTGGATTTCAACAGCCGTCGCCGGGAACGTGTTGTTCGGCGTCGAGGTCGCCAGGATGATGAGGTCGATATCGGCGGGCGTCATGCCGGCGCTGTCGAGCGCGGCGCGCGCCGCCGCCTCTCCGAGCGAGGCTGTCGTCTCGTCGTCGGCCGCGACGTGGCGCTGGCGAATGCCGGTGCGCTGGACGATCCACTCGTCGGAGGTCTCGACCATGCCTTCGAAGTCGGCATTCTTCATGATGCGGCGGGGCAGCGCGGCACCGTTGCCGCGCACGACTGATCTGATCAAGGCTCGTTCCTATTCCTCGGCGTCGGCGGCGACACCGGATTTCCTGTTTGCCTGCGCAGTCGGGTTGCGCGCATGGAACAGATCGAGGTCGGCCTCGATCCGGTCAAGCAGATTGTTGCGCACCATGTCGTAGCCGAGCTCGATGGCGGCCGCAAAGCCATCCGAATCGGCGCCGCCATGGCTCTTCACCACGATGCCGTTCAAGCCCAGGAAGACGCCGCCATTGGAGCGACCGACATCCATCTTCTCGCGCAGCCTGTCGAAGGCGCCCTTGGCGAAGACGTAGCCGATCTTGGCCATGAGCGTGCGGCTCATGGCTGCGCGCAGATAGCCGGCGATCTGCCTTGCCGTGCCTTCCGCCGTCTTGAGCGCGATGTTGCCGGCAAAGCCCTCGGTGACCACCACGTCGACCGTGCCCTTGCCGATATCGTCGCCCTCGACGAAGCCGCGATAATTCATCGAGGCCAGATTGGCCTCGCGCAGCATGCGGCCGGCTTCCTTGACCTCTTCCTGGCCCTTGATCTCCTCGACGCCGACATTGAGCAGGCCGACGCTCGGCCGCTCGACACCGAACACCGAACGCGCCATGCCGGTGCCCAGAATGGCGAAATCGATAAGCTGATGCRCATCGGCGCCGATGGTGGCGCCGACATCGAGCACCACGCTTTCACCGCGCGTCGTCGGCCAGAGCGCCGCGATCGCCGGGCGCTCGATCGTGGCCATCGTGCGCAGGCAGAATTTCGACATCGCCATCAGCGCGCCGGTATTGCCGGCCGAGATGCAGGCCTGCGCGCCGCCGCTCTTGACCGCCTCGACGGCCTTCCACATCGACGACTTCCAGCGGCCGTGGCGCAGAGCCTGGCTCGGCTTGTCGTCCATGCGCACGGCGACCTCGCAATGAACGAACTCGCTCACCTCGCCGAGTTTCGGGAACTTGGCGAGTTCGGGACGCACCACGTCCTCGCGGCCGTAGACGACGAAGCGGATGTCAGGACGGCGGATGGCGACGGTCATCAGCGCCGGAATGACCACGCTCGGTCCGTGATCGCCGCCCATGGCATCGATGGAAATCCTGATCACGTAGTGTTTTTCTCACGGTTTGCCTGGCTTGCGGCGGACGCCTGCCAAGGTAAGGGGGCTCGCGAAGGTTCGGCGAAAATAGCGGTTTTGCGCCTGCGCACAACCAACTTTTCCAAAATCCGGACCACTCTCAGGATTTTCCAAGCAGCGAACGCAGCTTTTTCTGGAATTCRCTTTCCTCGGGCTGGTCGTCGCCGGCGACGTCGAGCGAGGCTCCCGGCTTGCGCGGATAGGGGTCGATCCCCAGGCCGAAAAACTGCTCCGCCAGCGCGCCGACGTCGATGGTGTCGCCGGAAAATGTCTCCGGACTGTCCGGCCCGTCGGCGTCGAGGATGATTTCGCCTCCGCCCTCGAAACCTTCGCGCCCAAGCTTCGACTGCTCGGGCAGAAACAGCGCCTCGACAGACTCGTCGATATGCGCAGCGATCGGATCCAGGGTGACGATGCAGGCTTGCGTGATGTCGGCCTCGACGCGGCCGGTGACCTTGACGCCATTGCGCTTCCAGGAGGCCACGAGCAGTTCGGCGCGATAGCTTTCGACCGAAAGCAGGTCATATTCGGCGGCGAGCGCCTCACGCTGGCGCTCATCGGCCTCGATAACGACAGGCAGGCCCTTTTGCGGCAGCCGCGCGACATTAGCGACAAAGGATACGGGGCTGCGCAATTCGGCGTCTTTCATCACGGCCTCCTTCACGCGGCCCCCGCGGCCGGGAACGCGGCGGTGCCGGCGACGATCGATTCGGTCGGCTGCGCGGCAAGCTTTTGGCAAGCCTCGCAGACATAATCCGCCAACAGCGGCGCCTTTGGCCAGGAACCGGCGTCCGGCCTGACGTTGCGGGTGAGCGCCGCCGCAAGCGCCACCCGATCGTCCTGCCTGAGCGCGTCGTCATAAGCGGCCGTGCGGCCGTAAAMCATCTTTGCCAGCTTCTTCATGCGTTTGGGCACGCCGACATCGCTGATGCCGAGCTCGCGCAGCGAATGCTCGACATCGAGAAAGAACTCGTCGATCAGCACTTGCGCGACCTCGGCGGCCACACCTTGCTCGCCATGCAGCCGGTGCTGGACGAGATACATGTGCAGCGACAGCATCTCGAAGCGGCCGAGCGGCGTATCCGGCACATTCCAGTCGGAATAAAACACCGTTTGCCGCGCCGCTGCCACGATTTGTGCGTAGAGCGCGTCGGTGATAGCGCGGTTGGCATTGCGTTCGCGGCCAAAAAGGCGCTGGAACATTGAGGGCGGTCTCCCGGGGACCTGYTGTTTGATTTGGCCTTGTTGCATCGGCGTCGAAGCTGGTTTACCGGTTTTGCGGCCCAGCGCAAGTTGCGGGGATGTGATGGAGAATTGTTGTTGGGTGCGCTGAAATTCAAGTCGTTCTTTGCGCCCGCCCCGGTGGGCGTGGCCTCGCTGCTGGTCGTGGTATCAGCGCTTTCCGCCTGCAATTCCTCCAAGATGTTCGGCGACCTCCATCCAAGCGAGACGCTGACGAAAGGCTACGTCATCGACCAGCAGGCGATCGATTCGGTGCCGGTCGGGTCGAGTCGCGAACAGGTGCTTCTGGCGCTGGGCACGCCATCGACGACGGCGACCTTCGACAACGAGGCCTTCTACTACATCTCGCAAACGCGCAAGCGCTACGTCRCCTTCGACAACCCCCGCATCGTCGACCAGCATGTGCTGGCGGTCTATTTCGGCGCCGACGGCCGCGTCACTCAGATCGCCAATTACGGCCTCAAGGACGGCAAGATCTTCGACTTCATCTCGAGGACGACGCCGACCGGCGGCAAGGACCAGAACTTCCTCAGCCAGATCATCAGCGGCGCGAGCAAGCTGGCGCCCGGCATTCCCGGCGGCGGCAGCGGCGGCACGCCCTGAGTTTACCCTTCCGGTCGATCTGCTGCAGCTCAAAACAGAACCCGTGAGGTCGCTCTCACGGGTTTTTGTTTGGCCATGGCCCGGCTTAGCTTGCCAGCTCGATAGTAAAATCCTATCAAGCCGACCGGGTTCGGGGGAACTTGAAATGATCGGCGACGAGCGCGCAGAACCGGAAGGTTGGATGGCCACGGGCACACCCGACCAGCCAACCGTAACGTCCGACTGGCTTGCGATCGACCCTCCGGCAATCGAGGGCGTCGGGATCAAGGAAATCAGATCCGTCGCGACGTCCAACGGCTACCTGACAGAGATCTTTCGCGAGGAATGGGCGCTCGACCAGTCGCCGGTCGGGCAAGTGTTCCAACGCACGATGTATCCGGGCGCCGTGACGGGCTGGCACGCGCATGCCGTGACCCTAGACCGTTTGTTCTGCTGCGCCGGCAGCGTGCGAATATCGCTTTTCGATGGGCGCAAGGCCTCGCCCAGTTTCGGCACGGTCTGGCACAAGATCATCGGCGCCTTGCGCCCGGCAATCGTCACCATTCCGCCCGGTGTCTGGCACGGCGTGGTCGCGCTCGGACCGGAGTCGGCGTTGCTGCTCAACCTCGTCGACAAGGCCTACGCCTATGACGCGCCCGATCATTGGCGGCTGCCACCCGATACGCAACAGATCCCCTACAAGCTGGTATAGCGTGGAACCGGCCGGCCCCCGCGCGTCAATCGGACGGCTCGAACCGTTGGTTTCGGTCGTCATCGCGACGCATAATCGCCCGGCGGCGCTGCGCCAGGCGCTGAAGAGCCTCCTGGCCCAGACGATGCCGAACTGGGAGGCGATCGTCATCGGCGACGCGTGTCGGGCGGACACCGCCGCAGTAGTCGCCGCATTCGAAGACGCCCGCATCTCCTATGTCGATCTTCCGGTGAATTTCGGCGAGCAGTCGGGGCCTAACAATATCGGCTTTGCCCGCGCCAGCGGACGCTTCATTGCCATCTTGAACCATGACGATCTCTGGTTTCCCGACCATCTGGCGTCCATGTGCGGCTGGATCGACGCCACCAGCGCCGATGTGGTCCTCGCACGGGGCGCGGCCGTCGTATCGGCCGAGAGCAAAGGCTCCAAGCACACCCTTCTCGGAAAGGGGCGCGGCGGCTTCTATGATCCCGTCATCACGGTGGGATACGGTTCGACGCAAATGATCCGGCGGAGCTCGCTGCCAAGGCTCGGGCCGTGGCGTCCGGCAAGCCAGTGCGTCTGCGAGAGTTCCCAGGACTGGCTATTTCGCGCCTGGCGCAAGGGCGCGCGGATCGCGACGATGCCGCATCTGACGGTGCTTATGCTGCATTCGGGCGCGCGCGAAGGCAGCTATGTCCACGACGCAGCCTGGGAGCAGGAAGAATTGCTGGAAGCAATGAGCGCGCCGGACGCACTGCGCGTCAGGATTCTCGGCAACGCCGAGGAACCTGCCCTGCCAAGCCGCTCCCGTTACCTCAGACGCAGGCTGYTGGCTGCCCTCGGCATGCATCCGCGAGCGCGTTCCTTCCGTCGCCATTATCGCCGCGGAACGCTCGTTGCCATGCTGCGCCAGACACGCGGCTTGCCGCCAATGCCCGAGCGAGAACCAGACGCCGACGAATTGCTGGCCCGCTATCGCCATGGCAGCGAAAGGCGGGAAGCCGACTGAGTGGCCGCCGGGACGCGGAATGCATGACGTCATGCCGAAAAGCAAAGCCCGCGGGATCGCTCCCGCGGGCTTTGTCCTGCAATCTCCGCCGCGATCAGCCGTGCGCGAGCACGGCGAGCAGAAGCAGCGCGACGATGTTGGTGATCTTGATCGCCGGGTTGACGGCCGGGCCGGCGGTGTCCTTGTAGGGATCGCCGACGGTGTCGCCGGTGACCGAGGCCTTGTGCGCCTCGGAACCCTTCAGGTGCTTGACGCCGGCCTTGTCGGTGAAGCCGTCCTCGAACGACTTTTTGGCGTTGTCCCAGGCGCCGCCGCCGGAGGTCATCGAGATGGCAACGAAGAGGCCATTGACGATGACGCCGAGCAGCGAGGCGCCGAGCGCCGCGAAGGCCGAAGCCTTCGAGCCCGAGATCAGGAACACGCCGAAATAGACGACGAGCGGCGCCAACACCGGCAGAAGCGAGGGGATGATCATTTCCCGGATCGCCGCCCTGGTCAGGATGTCGACCGCGCGTGCATAATTCGGCTTCGAGGTACCGGCCATGATGCCCTTGTCCTCGCGGAACTGCTTGCGCACTTCCTCGACGATGGAGCCCGCGGCGCGGCCGACGGCGGTCATCGCGATGCCGCCGAAAAGATAAGGGATCAGGCCGCCGAAGATGAGGCCGGCGACGACATATGGATTGGACAGGTCGAAGGAGATCTCGCCCATGCCCTGGAAGTAGGGGTACTTGTCGCCATTGGCGGCGAAGAACCTGAGGTCGTTCGAGTAGGCCGCGAACAGCACCAGCGCGCCAAGGCCGGCTGAGCCGATGGCATAGCCCTTGGTCACCGCCTTGGTGGTATTGCCGACCGCGTCGAGCGCGTCGGTGGAGTGGCGCACTTCCTTGGGCAGGCCGGCCATTTCGGCAATGCCGCCGGCATTGTCGGTGACCGGGCCGAAGGCATCGAGCGCAACGATCATGCCGGCAAGGCCGAGCATGGTGGTGACGGCGATCGCGGTGCCGAACAGGCCGCCGAGCTGGTAGGTGGCGATGATGCCGCCGACGATGACGATGGCGGGCAGCGCCGTCGATTCCAGCGAGACCGCAAGGCCCTGGATCACGTTGGTGCCGTGGCCGGTGACCGACGCCTGGGCGATCGAGTTCACCGGGCGCTTGTTGGTGCCGGTGTAGTATTCGGTGATCACCACGATCAAACCGGTCACCAGCAGACCGATCAGGCCGCAGATGAACAGGTTCTTGCCGGTGATGGCGACGCCGGCAACGGTGCCGACCTCGCCCCAGCCGACCGTGGCGGAGGTGGCGGCGGCAAGACCGACGATCGATAGCAGGCCGGTGACGATCAGGCCCTTGTAGAGAGCGCCCATGATCGAGCCGTTGGAGCCCAGCTTGACGAAGAAGGTGCCGACGATCGAGGTCAGGATGCAGGCGCCGCAGATGGCGAGCGGATAGAGCATGGCCGCGCCGAGAGCCGCGGTGCCACCGAAGAAGATGGCGGCCAGAACCATGGTGGCGACGACCGTCACCGCATAGGTCTCGAACAGGTCGGCGGCCATGCCGGCGCAATCGCCGACATTGTCGCCGACGTTGTCGGCGATGGTGGCCGGGTTGCGTGGATCGTCCTCGGGAATACCGGCCTCTACCTTGCCGACGAGGTCGCCGCCGACATCCGCACCCTTGGTGAAGATGCCGCCGCCGAGACGGGCGAAGATCGAGATCAGCGACGCGCCAAAGCCGAGCGAGACCAGCGAGTCGATGACGACGCGATCATTCGGCTGCAGGCCCATCGGGCCGGTGAGGATGGCGTAGTAGATCGAGACGCCGAGCAGCGCCAGGCCCGCGACCAGCAGGCCGGTGATGGCCCCGGACTTGAAGGCGATGTCGAGGCCGGCGGCAAGGCTGTTCGATGCGGCCTGCGCGGTGCGAACATTGGCGCGCACCGAGACATGCATGCCGATGAAGCCGGCGGCGCCCGAAAGCACGGCGCCGATCAGGAAACCGATCGCGGAGGTGATGGAGAGCAGCCACCAGGCGAGCAGGAGCACGACGATGCCGACGACGGCGATGGTGGTGTACTGGCGCGCCAGATAGGCCTGAGCGCCTTCGCGGATGGCCGCGGAGATTTCCTGCATGCGCTGATTGCCCTGATCGGACGCAAGGACCGAACGTGTCGCCCAGATGGCGTAAAGGACTGAAAGCAAGCCGCAGGCGATGACGGCGGTAATGATGGTCATTGCCGGATTTTCCTCGATTGTTGGCCCAAAAGAACCCCTCCCTGGGCCGTTGGAACGGAGATGCATGCCGCGCACGGAATCCACCCCTTGGCTGGGGTGTATGCGAAACAAGGCTTGGAACGTCAAGATATTGTTCGGTTTTTGCCCGGCTTTCGCCCAAAAGAAGAAGGCAGTAAACGTTGTGCCAGCACGGGCCTGGAATTAGATCGATTGAAATGACGCGAGGGCACCTTCGCGCAATCCGCCGACCTAGCGCTATTCGGCGCCCTGCCCCATGCGCCRCGCGGCGTAGCGCTCGATCGCCGAGAGGCCGTCATAGATCAGCACCGCGAGCGCGGCGACGATCAGGCCGCCCTGCAGAACGAAGGCAAGATTATTCGAGATAAGGCCCGCGATGATCACCTCGCCCAGCGTCTTGGCGGCAACCGTCGAGCCGATGGTGGYGGTGGCCAGGCTGATGACCACGGAAAGCCGGATGCCGCCGAGGATCACCGGGGCGCTCAACGGCAGCTCGACCTTCATCAGCCTTTGCCAGCCGGTCATGCCGGCGCCGCGCGCCGCCTCCATGACGTTGCCGGGCAGCGTGGTGAGCGCCGTCAGCGCGTTCTCGAAGATCGGCAGCAGGCCGTAAAGGAAAAGCGCGATCAGCGTCGGCTTCTCGCCGAAGCCGACGGCGGGCACGGCAAGCGCCAGCACGGCAACCGGCGGGAACGTCTGACCGATATTGACCAGGCTGCGCGACAAGGGCAGGAACTCGGCGCCGGCCGGCCTGGTAACCAGGATGGCTAAAGCCACCGCGACGATCGTCGCCGCCACGGTCGCGACCAGCACGGTGCGCAGATGCTGCAGGGTCAGCGTCAGCAGGCTGCCCTGGTTGTAGATCGCCGGCGCGCCATTCTCGGTCAGCGGCTTCAGCAGCGGCTCGAACCAACCGGGGCTGGTGATGAAGACCACCAGCAACGCCAGGACGGCCAGCCTCAGCAGCGCGGGCAGCCAGGCTTTCATTGCGGCCTCGCCGCGCGTTTCACCAAGCCTTCGACGGTGACACGGCCTAGCGGCTTGCCGTCGGCGTCCTTCACCGGCAGCGCGGGGCGCCCGGACCATAATAATTCGGCCAGCGCGTCACGCTGCGTGGCGTCACCTGGGATCGCCTCGCCTTCGGCGCCGCCCGGCTCCACGGCATCGCGCACAGGCCCGAGCGACAGCAGCCGGAACGGCTTTTCGCTGGCGCCGACCAGCGTCTCGACGAAATCGCTTGCCGGCCTCGCCAGGATCTCCGCCGGTTTTGCGTATTGCACCAGCTTGCCGGCATCCATGACGGCGATCTTGTCGCCCAGATGCACGGCCTCTTCCATGTCGTGGGTGACGAGAATGATGGTGGTGCCGAAACGCTTCTGGATCGCCAGCAGATCCTCCTGCGCCTTGGTGCGGATGATCGGGTCGAGCGCGCCGAAGGGCTCGTCCATCAAAAGCACGTTTGGCTCGGCGGCCAGAGCGCGGGCGACGCCTACACGCTGCTGCTGGCCGCCGGAAAGCTCGTGCGGGTAACGCGGGCCGTAGGCCTGCGGGTCGAGCTGGTAGAGTGTCATCAGCTCGTCGACACGCGCCTTGATGCGATCCCTGTCCCAGCCGAGCAGCAGCGGCACGGTGGCGATGTTCTGCGCCACCGTGCGGTGTGGAAACAGGCCATGGCCTTGAATGGCGTAGCCGATGCTGCGGCGCAGCTGATAGCCAGGCACGGAGCGGTTGTCGGCGCCGTCGAGCCTGACGACGCCCGAGGTCGGCTCGACCAGCCGGTTGATCATCCTGAGCAGCGTCGTCTTGCCGGATCCCGACGTGCCGACGATGGTGGCGATGGTCCGGGGCTCGATGACCATCGAAACATTATCGACCACCGTCGTTGCGTCGTAGCGCTTGGTGATGCCCTCTATCTCGATCATGCCGTCTCAACCCTGCGCTTGGTGGCTGTCATCTCGATCACCGCATCAAGGATGATCGCCGCGGCAAAGGCCAGCGCCACGGTGGGCAGCGCGCCGAGCAGCACCAGATCCATCGCCGTCTGGCCGACACCCTGGAAGACGAACACGCCGAAGCCGCCGCCGCCGATCAGCGCCGCGATGGTGGCGAGCCCGATATTCTGCACCAGCACGATGCGGATGCCGGTCAGGATCACCGGAAAGGCGAGCGGAAACTCGACGTCGAGCAGGCGCTGGCGGTCGGTCATGCCCATGCCACGCGCGGCGTCGTTGGCCGCGCGGGGTACACCAGCCAGCCCGACCACGGTGTTGGCCACCACCGGCAGCAGCGAATAGAGGAAGAGYGCCACAAAGGCGGGCGCGGTTCCGATGCCCCTGATGCCGATAGCGGCGGCGCCTGGCACATGCAGGGCGACCCAGCCGAGCGGAGCGATCAGCAGGCCGAAGAGCGCGATCGAAGGAATAGTCTGGATGATGTTGAGCACATTGAGCACTCCTGCCCGCAGCGTCTCGACGCGATGGCAAAGGACGCCGAGGGGTATGCCGACGATCACCGCGCCGACCAGCGAGCCGAGCGCCAGCGTGACGTGCTTGGAGGCTTCGGCCCAGAAGCTGTCGGCGCGGCTGGCATATTCCTTGAGGATGGAGAGACTGTCCCAAAGGCCCGACACAAGCAGCGCGGCGATGGCCAGAGCGGCAATCATCAAGACCCCCACGCGAGACCAGGGCGACAGGTTCAGCCGAGTCAGCACATCGGCCAGCAGCAGCGTGAAGGCAAAGATCAGCAGCCAGAAACCGGAGGCCGGGGCGATGCGGGCGAACGTGTTGCCGTCGGGCGTCAGGAAAGCACCGGCGACGCCGATCAGGATCGCAAGAGCGACCAGCGCGACGATGCTGGCGGCCAGCCTGATGATGAGCGGTGTCTTCAGCAGAGCAATGATGCCGCCCACGATCACGATCGCCAGCAGCAGCATACCAAGCGTCGGCGGCAACGCTTCGAGGATCGAACGCGCTTGCCCCGGCACGATACGGTTGGCGCGGAACGTGGCGAACGGGGCGAAGAGCGCCGCGTAGGCGACGATCGCGGCGATGACGATGCCGAGCTTGTCGAAACGAAGGGTCATTGCTTACCCCCTGCGGCTTTGGCGATTGGCGAAAGCCTACGGGACAGCCAATCTCCCCTTGCGGGGGAGATCAGCAGTTCCGCCAACCGCACCTCTCCGACTCGCGTTTATTATGCCGCGATCTACTTCAGGAACCCGTTCTTCTTCAAAAAGTCCTCGGCCACCCCCTTCGCAGGCTCACCACCCAATTGCACGCGCCCATTGAGCTCCTGCAGCGTAGTAAGGTCGAGCTTGGCGAACACCGGCTTCAGCAGCGTCTCGATCTCGGGATGTTCCTTCAGCACCTTCTCGCGGATGATCGGTGCCGGCTGGTAGACCGGCTGCACGTTCTTGTCGTCCTGGAGAACGACAAGGCCGGAGGGCTGGATGCCGCCATCGGTGCCGTAAACCATGGCGGCGTTGGCGCCGTTGGTCTGGTTGGCCGCGGCCGCGATGGTCGCCGCGGTGTCGCCACCGGAGAGCGTGATCAGCTGGTCGGGCTTCAGTGTGAAGCCGTAGGTTGTCTGGAAGGCCGGAAGGGCCGCCGCCGAATTGACGAACTCGGCGGAAGCCGCCAGCACCACTTTGCCGCCGCCGGCGACATATTTGCCGAAGTCCGTCAGCGTGACGAGCTTGTTCTCGTCGGCCACCTCCTTGCGCAGCGCGATCGCCCAGGTGTTGTTGGCCGGCGACGGCGACAGCCAGACGATCTTGTTGGCGTCGTAGTCGAGCTTCTTGGCGGTCTCGTAAGCCTTGGCGGCATCCTTCCAGACCGGATCGTCGGCCTTCTGGAAGAAGAAGGCCGCGTTGCCGGTATATTCGGGGTAGATGTCGATCTCGCCAGCGGTGATCGCCTTGCGCACCACGGGTGTCGCGCCGAGCTGGATGCGGTCGGTGGTCTTGATGTTGTTGGCGTTGAGCACGAGCTGAATGATGTTGCCCAACACACCGCCTTCGGTATCGATCTTCGAGGAGACAACCACCTGGGCGCTGGCCGAGGCAGTGGCAAGGCCGAGCGCGATGGCTGCTACGGCGAGCTTTCCGATTGAAAACATTGTGAAATCCCTTGCTGTGAACCGATTGATCGGTGGCTGCATATGAGCACGGCTATAACGGGCAGTCGGGGTACACGGTTTCATAACTCGGGGGACAGGCGCAATAATTTTGTTCGATCCGACAAAAGCGCTGTTCAACCCGACATAGCGCAATGCCGACCTAAGGCCGGGTGGCGGCCTGCCCTGTTCTGGGGAATACTAGAAAGGCGGGTCGGCGGCCAAAACAGGAGTGTGTCATGGCCAAGCACAAAGTCGGCTACCTTATCGGCAGCCTCGCCAAGGGCTCCATCAACCGCAAGCTTGCGAAGGCCCTCGTCAGACTGGCGCCGCCCGAACTTGAAATGACGGAAATCTCTTTCAAGGACCTGCCGCTCTACAGCTACGACTATGACGCAGCCTTCCCACCCGTCGCCCTGGAGTTCAAGAAAGCCATCGCGTCGGTCCAGGCGGTGCTTTTCGTCACGCCGGAGTACAACCGATCGATCCCCGGCGGCCTGAAGAATGCGATCGACTGGGCCAGTCGCCCCTACGGCAAGAACTCCTTTGCCCGCAAGCCGACCGCCGTCATCGGAACGTCGCCGGGCGCGATCGCTACCGCCGTCGCCCAGCAGAGCCTGCGCAGCGTGCTTAGCTTCTGCAACGCTCCCCAGATGAATTCGCCCGAAGCCTACATTCAGTTCACTCCGGGGCTGATCACCGACGATGGCGAGGTGACCGTGGCGTCAACAGAGACATTCCTGCGCAACTACATGCAGGAGTTCCACATGTTCATCGCGCGGGTCCTGCAGGTGCTCCCGCCGGATGCATGACGCTGGCCTCGTTTTCAGGCAGGTCAGGCAGGTTGTTCAAGTGGCCGGAAGAGCGGGTCGGGCGCCCCTTCAAGGTTTGGGAGCGCCCACAAGCTTCAACGTGCCGAGCGCCACAAAGCAGAGCGCGACGACCGGAAAGACAATCCAGTTCAGCATGGTCCAGCCCCAGGCATTGTAGATCGCGCCCGACATCAGCGAGGAGAATGCGACGGAGCCGAACAGGACGAAGTCGTGGAAGCCCTGGACCTTGCTCTTCTCGGAGGGCCGGTAGCTGGCGGCGACCATTGCGGTTGCGCCGATGAAACCGAAATTCCAGCCGAGCCCGAGCAGGATCAAGGCGGTCCAGAACTGCCACAGCGCCAGCCCGGAAAGCGCGACGACGGCGCAGCCGATCAACAGGATAAGGCCAGTGGCGACGATGCGCTCGGCGCCGAAGCGGTGGATCAGCGTGCCGGTGAAGAAGCTCGGCCCGAACATGGCCATGACGTGCCAGGAGATACCCAGCGTGGCATCGTCTTCCGACAAGCCGCAGCCTACCATCGCGAGCGGCGCGCCGGTCATGACGAAGCTCATCAGCGCATAGCTGCCGACGGTGCAGAAAAGTGCTGCGACAAAACGCGGTTGGGTGACGATTTCAGCCAACGGTCGGGCATCGCTTGTGTCAGTTTCGGTCACGGCGTTTGCATGTGGGGAAACGCGCAGGAACGACAGGACGAGCGCGCCGACCGCCGCCAGGGGCAGGATCGAGGCGAACGATCCCGCGAACATGACGGGGGCCAGCAATTCGCGGGTGTAGATGACGATCTGCGGCCCGAGGATGGCGGTGATGATGCCGCCCGCCAGCACGAACGAGATGGCGCGTGCCTTGAATTCGGGCGGCGCGTTGTCGGCGGCGGCGAAACGGAACTGCTGGACGAAGGCGCCGCCGACGCCGATGACGCAGAGGCCGAAGGCGAACAGCCAGAAGCTCCCGTGGAAGAGCGCGAGGGTGGCGATCAGGCCGCCGAATGCGGTGACCACGGTGCCGGTCGTGAAGCCGCCGCGATGGCCGAGGCTGCGGATGATGGCGGCAGCCGGCAAAGCGCCTAGCGCCACGCCGAGATTGAATCCGGTGATCGGCGCCGTCGCCAACGACTTGTCGGGACCGAGCAAGTATTGACCGGCAAGCGCGCCGAGCGAAATGGCGATCGGCGCGGCCGAGCCGACGATCGCCTGCGCGGCGGCAAGCAAGACGGCGGTGCGGCGCCCTTCCCTTCCGGCCTCGACGATCGCCGCAGTCGCGGTTGTCACGAGGCGTCCTTGCCACGTCCCTCGCCGCGTACCCGGCGCGAGACACGATCCAGCACGGCGTTCACCAGCTTCGGCTCGTCTTCCTCGTAGAACGCCTTGGCGATGTCGACATATTCGGAGACGATGACGGCGACCGGCACGTCCTCGCGCTTCATCAGTTCATAGACGCCGGCACGCAGGATGGCGCGCAGCGTCGAATCCAGCCGCGACAGCGGCCAGTCCTCGGTCAGGGCCTGGCGGATGACGGGATCGATGGTCTTCTGGTTCTCGACGACGCCGGTCAGGATGGCGCGGAACCATTGCGCGTCGGCCTCGCGATAGAGCGCGCCATCGACTTCCTTGCCGAGGCGGAAGGTCTCGTATTCGGCCGTGATCTCGAAGACGCCGCTACCGGCCACATCCATCTGATAGAGCGCCTGGACGGCGGCAAGACGGGCGGCGCCGCGCTTGTTGGCGTGGCGCACCGATCCGGTCGAGGCGGGCTCGGTCACGATTGGGCTCCGAATTTCTCTTTGTGCGCGATCATGGTCAGCGCCGCGCGCGCGGCGAAGCCACCCTTGTCGCCTTCTGTCTTTCGCGCACGCGTCCATGCCTGCGCGTCGTTCTCCGTGGTCAGGATGCCGTTGCCGACCGCGATCGCCTCCTGCACCGACAAGTCCATTAGCGCACGGCTCGATTCATTGGCGACGATGTCAAAATGATAGGTGTCGCCGCGGACGATGGTGCCCAACGCGACGAAGCCGTCATAATGCGTGCCGCCTTCGGCCGCGCCATCGAGCGCGAAGGTGATGACGGCCGGTATTTCAAGCGAACCGGGAACCGTCACCACGTCATAGGTGGCGCCGGCCTCATCGAGCGCGCCGGTCGCGCCTTCGAGCAGGGCGTCGGCGAGATCGTCGTGAAAGCGCGCTTCGACAATGAGCAGATGCGCCTTCGCCTTCGGGCGAATGAACGCTTTGCCGTGTTGGGATGTGCCAGCCATAAAAGTCTCCGGGGGGGGTTGCCGGTGACTTAGGCCGAAGCCGGGTTGATCGCAAGCGGAAGATTGCTGCAGTCAGACGCCAGTAGCCTGGCGATAGCGACGCACCGTGTCCCTCAGACGGTCGTTCACCGGCCGCGGATTGGTCAGCGCTTCAACGAATACCTTGCGATCGTCGACCGACAGATTGAGGCCGGGCGCGTCCTCGACGTGGAGCTTTTCTCGCCGAGCGGAGCCAATTTCGTCCTTGGTCATCACAGCCCCTCTTTCGCCGCCTCCGCCAGGCGCGCCGCGTAGCGGGCCATGGTGTCGATCTCGATGTTGACGCGGTCGCCCGCCCGGCGCTCGCCCCAGGTGGTAACGGTCAGCGAGTGATGGATGAGCAGCACGTCGAAGCGGGTGCCTTCGACCTTGTTGACGGTGAGTGAGGTGCCGTCGAGCGCGACCGACCCCTTGGGCGCGATGAACTTCGCCAGGTGGCGCGGCGCTTCGAGGGTGAAGCGCACGGCATCCCCCTCCTCCTTGCGCTCGACGATCTCGGCGGWGCCGTCGACATGGCCGGAGACGATGTGGCCRCCGAGCTCGTCGCCGATCTTCAGCGCCCGTTCGAGGTTGATACGGGTACCGGATTTCCAGCTCGAAGCCGTGGTCAGCCTCAGCGCTTCCTCCCAGGCCTCGACCTCGAACCAGCGCGCGTTCGAGCCTTGCTCGGGAAGCGCGGTCACGGTGAGGCAGACGCCACCACAGGAAATCGAAGCGCCAATCGCGATGGTGTCAGGATCATAGGCGGTGTCGATGCGCAGGCCGATGCCTTCAGCGAGCGGCTTCACAGCGGCTACCGTGCCAACGTCGGTGACGATGCCAGTAAACATTACAGACCCCTTACCCACTCGGCGTAAGCGTCCTCGCCGAAGCGCATGTCACGCAATTTGCGAAATCCAGCCGGGATATGGTCGGCGTCGATGGGCGATGCAATACCGTCCTCACCGATGGCGTCCGGGCCTTGGAAGAGGACAATGCGGTCGACAAGATTTTCATCGAGGAAGGCCTTGGCCACCTGGGCGCCGCCTTCGACCAAAACGCTTGCCATGCCTAGCGCGGCAAGGTCTTCCAGCAATTCCGGCAAAGCGACGACGCCGTCATGGGTTTCGGTGCCGATGAAGCGCACGCCGGCACGTTCGAGCGCCGCCCGCCGATGCGGGTCGGCTTCCAGGCAAGCGGCGACATAGAGCGGCACGCGGTCGACTCCGGAAACCAGCTTGGACGTCTCCGGCAACCGGATCTGCCGATCGAGGATGATACGCGCCGGCGAGCGGTTCTCCAGTCCCGGCAGGCGCACGGTCAGCGCCGGATCGTCCTCGAGCGCCGTGCCGATGCCGACCAGGATGGCGTCAGACTCGGCGCGCATCAGATAGACGTCGCGTCGCGCGATCTCGCCGGTGATGGCGACCTGGCCGGCGCCCTTGCGGCCGATCTTGCCGTCGCTGGAAAGCGCAAGCTTCAGAGTTACTTCGGGGCGTTTTTTCAGAGAGCGAGTCAGATAGCCGGCCATCTGCTCGGCAGCCTCGGCCGCCAGCACCTTCTCCACCACCTCGACGCCGGCAGCGCGCAGGATGGCGTAGCCCTGGCCGGAGACGCGTGGATCGGGATCGCTCGCCGCACCCACCACCCGCGCTATGCCGGCATTGACCAGCGCATTGGCGCAAGGCGGCGTGCGGCCGTGATGGGCGCAAGGCTCCAGCGTGACATAGGCAGTGGCGCCACGGGCCAGTTCGCCAGCCTCGGTCAGCGCCTCGGTCTCGGCGTGCGGGCGGCCGCCGACTGCCGTCACGCCGGTGCCGACGATCATCGGCCCGGCGCCGTCGTCGCGCACGATGATGGTGCCGACGGAAGGGTTGGTCGAGGTGCGGCCGGCATTGCGGCGCGACAGCCTGATGGCCGCGGCCATGAAACGGCGGTCAACGGCCGCCTGCGCGGCCTCGTCCAGTCGCGGTCCCGCCATGATCAGCCGGCGTCCTCTTCGGTCTTTTCCTCGTCGCCCTTCAATTCGCCCAGCAGTTCATGGAAATCCCTGGCCTCGCGGAAATTGCGATAGACCGAGGCGAAGCGGACATAGGCGACGTCATCCAGCGACTTCAATGCCTCCATGACCAGCCGGCCGACCTCACCCGAGGCGATCTCGGTTTCGCCCGAGCTTTCGAGCTGGCGCACGATGCCGGTAACGGCGCGGTCGATACGCTCAGGGTCGACATTGCGCTTGCGCACGGCGATCTCGACGGAGCGCAGCAGCTTGTCGCGGTCGAAGGGCACTTTGYGGCCGGACTTCTTGATGACGACGAGGTCGCGCAGCTGCACGCGCTCGAAGGTGGTGAAACGACCGCCRCAATCGGGGCACACCCGCCGCCTGCGGATCGCCGCGCCATCCTCGGCGGGACGCGAATCCTTCACCTGCGTATCTTCGGACTGGCAATAGGGGCAGCGCATGGAAAGCCTTGGGTTCGCGATTCAGGCATGATCCCGAAAAGTTGCAGGCTTTTCGGAGAAGATCATGCTTCAAAAACAAAATTTTAGAGTGAGAGGGCGATTCAAGGAAGCGTCATCTCACTCTGGTGGGCGAAAGGCTTAGAGCCTTTTGTGTCTCAGAGATAGCGAGGCGGGAGCAAGATTGCCAGCGCCCTGCCCCGCCGGCGGGCAAGCGTCAAGGCGCGACGTCCTTGGTCGAAAACCCGCAGGACGTGCCGAGATTGCGATAGGCCTTGGTGAAGCCGTCCATCGGGATGCTGGTGACCTTCTGTTTGCCGAAAGTCACATCGAGCGAGGTAACCTTGCGCATGGCGCGCAGCAGGGCAAGGCTGGTCTTGGCCTGGTTGTCGACCATCCAGCTGGGACGACCGCCGGCGGCGGCGTTGGAGCTTACGGTCGCCGCAACCTTCACGCCCGGATCACCGAAGGTCGCGGCGATCTTGTCGCCGGTCGGCAGGGTCTTGTTGTCGATAATGAACATGATGGCCGGATACGCGTCCGGCGGCAGCGCGTCGCCGGTCGAGATCGACAGCGTCAGGGACCCGGCATTGCCGGTGCCGTCGACGAAAGCCGTCGAGGCGGCGCAGGTCTTGTGCGCGTCCTGCCCGGTATCGAGCGTATCGATGATGGTGGTCCACTTGCCGAACGTATTGGTGGCCGACAAGTCGGCGTTCGTCTGCTCCTCAGCGACCGCGGCGGAAGCGGTCAGCGAGCCAAACAGGACCAAGGCGGCAAAGCGGGAAGTGCGCATCATCAAGTCTCCGGTAAGCCGCGCCGCCCGATCAAGGAGCGGCGCGCAGCGCAGGGATAAAAGATGACGCGCGGCGCCTGGTCAACCGAGATAGGGGTAAAGCGGGAAGCGATCGGTCAGCGCCGTGACCTTGGCCTTCACCGCGGCCTCGACCGCCGCATTGCCCTCGTCGGAATTCGCCACTTTCAGACCGTCCAGCACCTCGGCGATCAGCTTGCCGATCTCGCGGAATTCGGCCTGGCCGAAGCCGCGTGTGGTGCCGGCCGGCGTGCCGAGGCGCACGCCCGAGGTGACGAACGGCTTTTCCGGATCGAACGGAATGCCGTTCTTGTTGCAGGTGATGTTGGCGCGGCCCAGCGCTGCTTCCGCACGCTTGCCGGTGGCGTTCTTCGGACGCAGATCGACCAGCATCAGATGGTTGTCGGTGCCGCCGGAGACGATATCGAGGCCGGTCTCCTGCAGGCTGGACGCCAGCGCCTTGGCATTGGCGACGATGCTTTCGGCATAGGCCTTGAAGCTCGGCTTCAGCGCCTCGCCAAGCGCGACCGCCTTGGCGGCGATGACATGCATCAGCGGGCCGCCCTGCAGGCCCGGGAACACCGCCGAGTTCATCTTCTTGGCGATTTCCTCGTCGTTGCACAGGATCATGCCGCCGCGCGGGCCGCGCAGCGACTTGTGCGTCGTCGTGGTCACGACATGGGCATAGGGCAGTGGCGACGGGTGCATGCCGCCGGCGACCAGGCCAGCAATATGGGCCATGTCGACCATCAGATAAGCACCGATCGAATCGGCGATCTCGCGAAAACGCTTCCAGTCCCAGATGCGCGAATAGGCGGTGCCGCCGGCCAGGATCAGCTTCGGCTTGGTCTCATGCGCGGTCTTTTCGATCGCGTCCATGTCGAGCAGGTGATCGTCCTTGCGCACGCCATAGGAGACGACCTTGAACCACTTGCCGCTCATGTTGACCGGCGAGCCGTGGGTGAGATGGCCGCCCGAATTCAGGTCGAGACCCATGAAGGTGTCGCCGGGCTGCAGCAGCGCCAGGAACACCGCCTGGTTCATCTRGCTGCCCGAGTTTGGCTGGACGTTGGCGAAGTTGCAGCCAAACAGCTTTTTCGCGCGCTCGATGGCCAGTTCCTCGGCCACGTCGACGAACTGGCAGYCGCCATAGTAGCGCTTGCCCGGATAGCCTTCGGCATATTTGTTGGTCATGATCGAGCCCTGCGCCTCGAGCACCGCGCGCGACACGATGTTTTCGGACGCGATCAGCTCGATCTCATGGCGCTGGCGACCGAGTTCGTTGCGGATGGCGCCGAAGATTTCCGGATCGGCGTCGGCAAGCGTGGTCTCGAAGAAGGATTCGAATTTGCTGGAGGCTGCCGCTGCATTTGACATGGCTTGCTTTCCCTTGGGGCCGGAGGTCTGCGAGGTCGCCGCGCATTAACACAGTTGTTTTCGGGCCGCCACGTTTGCGGCGCGAAATTTGCTGGCCGGTTTGCGCCAAGACAGCGCACCCGGTTCTAATCCCGTGGCGCGCGGCCCTTCAGGATCGCTTCGGAGAAGGTGATCTCGGTGAACAGCTTGCGCGCGGTGTGGTCGTTGATGTCGCCGCGGCGAAGCATCGCCTGCAGCTCGGCGCGCTCGGCCTCGATGCCGGCAAGCCTGAGTTCGATCTCGATGCGGCCGGATTCGCGGGCCTCGGCGCGCGCTTCGTCGGCGCCRTCGGAGAGCGAGATGCGGCGCCGGTAGATAGAGGCGACGCTCTCGGCGATGGCGAGCTTCATCTCAGCCGCCTCGCCTTCGTTACTGTCGCCTGCGAGGCCTTCGATCCTGGCGATTGCCGCGTTGGCGGCGCCGACGCGAGCCCTGCGCTCTTCAGCCGCGCCCGGTTGCTCGCCCGGCTCGACGAGACCGCGCGCGACCGTCGRCAAAGCAAGGCTGGCAATCGCCAGTGAGCAGATGATGACGCCGGCCGCAAGAAAGATCACGAGGTCGCGCGCCGGAAAGGGCGTGCCGTCCTGCAAGGTGAGYGGCAGCGACAGGATGCCGGCCAGCGTCACGGCGCCGCGAACGCCGGCGATCGAGCCGGCAAGCCTGACGCGAAAGCCAAAGGRTTCGGCCTTGCGCTTGCCGAGCCGCGCGGCAAGCACCGCCCCGATGTCGCCGATCCAGATCCAGACGAAGCGCAGGCCGATAAGGCAGAGCGTGAGCAACAGCACGGTCAGGGCCGGCTCGAACAGCCAGTGCCGGGTGGTCAGTTCCGGCGGTACCTTGCGGATAATGTCTGGCAGTTGCAGGCCGAGCAGGATGAACAGCGAGCCGTTGAACATGAAGATCAGCATCGACCAGAGCGAGATCGTCTGGATGCGTGCCGAAACCGCCATGTGGCGGACGATGCCGGAATATCCGGTCAGAAGCCCGGCGGTGACCGCCGCCAGGATGCCTGAAGCGCCGAAATGCTCGGCGATCAGATAGGCGACGAAGGGCAGCAGGACCATAACCAGCACCTGCGCTTCTGCCGGTGTGCTGGTGATACGGCTGAGAATCTGCAACGACTTCGCCGCGATGAACAGCGCCGCGACACCGGCGAGGATGCCGACCGCCACGGCCAGGAGGAAGCTCAGGGATGCCCCGGCAAACGAAAAGCTGCCCGTGAGCACCGCCGCCACCGTGAAGCGGAACATCACCAGACCGGAGGCGTCGTTGAGCAGCGACTCRCCTTCCAATATGTGCATCAGCCGCRCCGGGACGAGATTGCGGTCGACGATCGAGGACACGGCGACCGCGTCGGTCGGCGACAGCACTGCGGCCAAAGCGAAGGCGACCACCAGCGGGATGCTCGGCACCAGCCAGTGCAAGGCGTAGCCGAAGCCGACGATGGTGAAGAAGACGAGCCCGATGGCGAGGTCGAGGATCGGACCGCGCAGCGCCATCAGCTCACGCTTCGGCGCCGAAAAGGCGTCGCCGAACAGAAGCGGCGGAATGAACACCAGCAGGAACAGTTCCGGATCCACTTCGATGTGAACGCCTCGCGCAGGCCAGGCAAGCGCGACGCCAATAGCGATCTGCAGCACCGGCAGCGGCACGCGCACCAGGCGCACCAACGCGCCCGAAACGGTCACGAAGGCGAGCACGACGAGGATGAAGACGGCGACGTCCATGGTGCGATTCCGGCTGTTCCACCGACCATGGGCAATTGCCGGCCTCGCGTCCAGCCGCCCGGGCATCGAGCGGCCGCACCAATCGCGGACGGGCCGCCGTATCGCTAAAGTGACAGGACCGCCTTCGGCACGGAACAAAGCACCGTGAAAGCGGGATTCACGACATTGCCGATGCGCAGGTTGCAGGTCTGGCTGACCAGTTGATGCGCGTCCATCGTATCGAGGCCTGTACGATGCGCTACCCAGCGCACCAGCCCGGCGGCCGCGATGCGGGCGGCGTCGTCCAGCGGCCGCGCGCAGCCGATGACACCGATATGGTTTTCGGTCTCCAGGCGCGGCCAGTCGAAGCTCCCGTCCGCGGTGGCCTTCTCCACGGAAAGGGTCGTGAAGAAGGCGCCCTCGACCGCGGTGCCGGCGATCTCGCCGTCGCCCTGCGCGTAATGRCCGTCACCGATATAGATGTGCCCGCCATCGATATTGGCCCGCAGGTAAAGCGTTGCGCCCTCGGTCAGATCCGGGATGTCGAAATTGCCGCCGAAGTCGCCAGGGACCACGCCGAGGCGGACCTCGCCATGCGCGGGCGCGACGCCCAGCGTCCCGTGGAACGGCCGATAGCCGGCACGCAGCGTGCGGCCGGAGGAGGTCTGCGTGGTCAGTTCGGTTCGAGCGGACGAAAGGCGCCAGATCCACACCCGCTCTTCCTGCTCCGCCTGCAAATTGGGCGAGGCGCGAGTTCCCGACAGGAAACCGAAATTCGGCGATATCGTCGCCACGCCCCAGTCGCGTGCCGGCTCCAGGCGGTGAAGGCGGATTGCCATGATATCGCCGGCCTTGATGCCTTCGACAGCGATCGGACCGACCAGTGGGTTCACCTTTGGATAAGGCGCGACCTCGCGCGGCCTGCCGTCGACGCTGGTCAGCCGGCCGGAGAAGCAATCCTCGGTGAAGACCGTGAATTGCTCGCCGGGCCCGACGGAAAGCCGCGGCGCATGCCCTCCCAATTGGAAGACGAAATCGTGCCCGTCGTTCAGCGGTCGAACCAAGTGCCGGCTCCCAGTTTCTCGACAATGTCGACAAATGCCTGCGTGGCGTCGCGATGGATGCTGTGGCCGACATTGGGCATCACGACGACGGACCGCTCGCCGACCTCCGCCCGCAGGCGCTGGGTGTCGTCGGGCGGGACGAACCGGCTCACGTCCGGCAGGACCCAGACCGTCGGCAGCATCTTGGCCAGGCGCGCCGCCTCGTCCCGCAGGTCCCAGGGCGCGTTGCCGGCGAAGGCCGAACGCGCGTCGTCGAAGGATATCTGCTCGAGCGACACGACCTTCCAGGCGGCGTCCCGCCGCGACCAGCCGGGATTGAGTTTCAGCAACCCCTCAATGTCGTGAGGCAGGTTTGCCTCGTCCCAGTCCAACATGCCCTTCGGCGTCGCCTTGTCGGCGAAATGCGAGACCGGGTCTTCCAGAAGCATCGCTTTCGGCCGGAACAGGCCGCGCAGCACGCCAAGCTGCGCCAGCGTGCCGCCGAAGGAATGGCCAAGCAGCACATCCGGCGCGTCGGGCAGGTTCTCGGCAAAATCGGCGAGCAGACTGTCGAAGGAGAAATCGCCATTGCCGCGCGCGCTTTCGCCATGGCCGCGCATGTCGGGAGCAATCACCTGCCAGCCGCGCGCGGCAAGCAGCCTGGCCGGCTCGGTCATGGCGCCCRCATTGGCGGTGATGCCGTGCAGCGCCACCATCGTCTTCGGCGCGCCGCGGTCGCCCCAGCGCATGATATTGAGCGTGACCATATCAGACTCCCGCCGCCCAGCCGACGATCTGCCGCCAGAGCGTCGTGTAGCCTGGCCAATCGACAAAGGCCGGCGGTGCCCAGTGCGGCCCGCAGTCGGACGCGAAGGCGACCGACCGCCCCTTGCCGAATTCAGCCGCGACGATCAGCGGATCGTTGCCGACGGTCGCGACCACCGTCGCCTTCTGCCTGGCGGCAAAGCGGTTGTAACCGAGCAGCGCCGGCCATTCCGCTTCCAGTCCGCCGACGATCGGATGATTTGCTGCGGCGACACGCGGCTTCACGCCTTGCGGCCGCTCGGCGCGGTCATCGCCTGCCTCCATCTCCACGCCCAGCACCTCGGCGACCTCCGTATCGCGATAGCGCGCCTTGGCGTCTATGCCCTGGAAGGTCATATAGCCGCCGACCATCACCAGTCCGCCGCCGCCTAGGACATAGTCGCGTATCGCTTCGAGGCGATTGGGCAGCGTCTTCGAGCGCACGAACGTGTCGGGGTGGAGCAACAAAGTGTTGGCGCCGATGTCGCTCAGCATGATGCAGTCGAATTTCGCCAACTCGCCGGCGCTGAAGGGGAAATCGCGCGCGGCGACGTGGGCGGGCTGGTAGACAACGTCCCAACCTCCACCCTCAAGGGCATCGCGCAGCCAGCGCACGCCTTCGGCGTATTCCGTGGTGGTGAAGGAATCGAAGCCCTTCTGGTGGATCGAATGAACGGTCCAGGATTCACCCGCTATCAGGACGCGATGGCTCTTTGTCATACTTCCTCTCCTGTTCTGTCGGGCCGTCTGGCCAACCGCTTCAGCGCGGCGWTGAAGGCGGCGTGGATGCCCTCCCCGTCAAGCTCGACGGCGATTTCGGCGTTCGGCGCTCCGGAGCGTCTGGCAAAGTCGATGACCGTGCGGCCATAGGTCAACCTGCCGGCGAGCTCGACCTCGAGGCGCGCCGGAACCGTCCTGGCCAGGGAAGGCTCGGCCGCGACAAGGGACGCCACGGGATCGTTGAGCGGCATGGCGGCAGGGCCGAACACGCCCGGGCGGAATGTCTTGTTCAGCGAGCGCAAGAGCTCGGCAGCGAAACGCCCGACCCTACCGCCGATCGCCTCGGTGTCCGAAATCAATCGATCGGTGATAACCGCCTGCGGTCCGACGTCGATCGGAACGAGCGTCAAGGGAATGCCGGCTCCGAACACGATGGCTGCCRCCTCCGGGTCGCACAGCACGTTCCATTCCGCCGCCGCGGTCTTGTTGCCGAGCCCCCATGCGCCGCCGAGCGACACGACGCGCTCTATCTTCTGCGGCAGACCGGGGTTGCGCCGCAACGCCAAGGCCAGATTGGTCAGCGGACCAGTGGTGACGACGGTGCTTGCGACGCCCGAAACGACGAGCTCGGCGATGAGGTCGCTGGAGTGACGTGGATCGAGTGGGACGGCGTCAAGATCCGGCCGCTCCGGATCGAGCGCGCTGGTCTGGTCGAGAATGCCAGCGATCAACCTTTCGCGCACCAATGGCCCCATGGCGCCAGCAGCAACCGGAACGTCGTCGCGCCCTGTGAAAGCCACGGCAATGGCGCCGTTTCGTGCCGTGCGGTCGCCGGCGAGATGGCCGGCGCCCGTCGTCACCGCCTTCAGGTCGAGCGCCTCATGACCGGCCGCGACCAGGATGCCGAGAGCATCGTCATTGCCCGGATCGCAATCGAGGATGATCGGCTTCGTCATTGGGGATTATCCCGAATTCGGGCCGGCCGGTTGCGCACGAGGATGCGCCAGCGGGCGAAAGTCAGGCCGATGATGGCGGCGAGATAAGGCAGCATCAGCACGAACTGCGAGGGGATGGCGAACACCTGCAGGCGGTCGCCCAGAGCACCGAAGAAGCCGAACAGGAAAGACGCCGCCGCCGTCATCCAGGGCTGGCCGCCGCCGAACAGCGTTGCGGCAAGGCCGATGAAGCCGCGGCCGCTGGTCATGTCCGGCAGGAAGAAATGCAGCTTGTCCATGGCAAGCTGCGCGCCGGCGAGCCCGGCCAGCAGGCCGCTGATCGCCAAGGACAGGGCCTTCATGGCGGCGATGCGGATACCGGCGGAGCGCGCTGCGTGCTCGTCCTCTCCCGCGGCCCGCAGGCTGGCGCCGAGTGGCGTCTTGTAGAGGAAGACATAGGTGAGCGGCACGGCGACAAGCGCGATCACCACGATGACGCTCTGGCCTTCGAAGGCCGGGCCGAGCACCGGCAACCAGGACAGCGATCCGGCCGGTATGTGCCAGATGTCGGGAAAGGCGATYGGCCTCAGGCCGCCCGGACTGTTGTAGTAGCGCTCGAGAATGAACAAGGTGCCGCCGGCGGCGAGCAGGTTGATGCCTAGGCCCGCCACGATGAAATCGGCGAAGAAGCGCAGGGTCAGCAGCGCCAGGAGCTGCGACAGCACCACCGCGACCACCAACGCCGACAGGAAGGCCGGCCAGGCGCTGCCGCTCCAGTCGCCGACCGCGACGGCGGCGAAGGCCGCCGCCAGCATCATGCCCTCGACCGCGACGTTGAGGATGTTGGCGCGCAAGGTAATCATCGCCGCCAGCGCGGCAAGCAGGATCGGGGTCGACTGTTCGAGGACCGCGGCGAGCAGCGATGTGAGGTTCATCCGCGCCTCCTCACGCTGCCTGGGCGGCGCGACGCAGCCGCGCCGTCATCAGCAGCACGAGCAGGCCCGTCAAAAGATTGACCAGCGAGCGCGGCACGTCGGTGGAAATCTGCATATAGGCGGCGCCGTTCAGCATCGCGGCGTAGAACAGCGCGGTCGCCAGCGAGCCGATCGGATGGACGCGGGCAAGCAGCGCGCAGGTCAGGCCGACCAGTCCGTAGCTCGGCGAGAAATTCTGCTCGAAGCGATGGCCGACGCCGAGCACGTAGAGCGCTCCGGCCAGGCCGGCCAATCCGCCGGCAATGACCATTGCCGATATCACCCGCCGCRCCGCCGGCACGCCGGTGGCCTCGGCGAAGCGAAGATTGGTGCCGGCCGCGCGAACCTCGGCACCCCATTGCGTGCGAAACAGAACGATCCARGAGACCACGGCGAGCACGGCGGCGACGAGGAAGCCGCTGGTGGCGCGCGGGACGAAGGGCAAGGGCGGCAGCCAGATCGAGTTCGGCACCATCCAGCTCACCGCGCCATAGGCCGTGGTGTCACGGATCACCTGGTTGGCAAGCCATGAGGTGATCAGCAGAATGATGATGTTGAGCATCAATGTCGTCACCACCTCGTCGACGGCGAGACGCACCTTGAGCACGCCTGGAATCCAGCCGACCACCGCGCCGGCAAGAAAGCCGGCGATAATGGCGAGCGGCATCAGCACAAAGGCCGGCAGCGAAGCGCCGGCGATGGCGACGACGGTGGTGGTGACCGCGCCGGCATAGAGCTGGCCCTCCCCGCCGACATTGAAGATGYCGGCGCGAAAGGAAAAGACGACACCCAGCGCGATCAGGGTGAGCGGCGTGGCGCGATTGAGGAACAGGGCGAAGTTGCCGAGCGAATCGAAATTGGCGAGCAAAAGGTCGCGATAGGCGCGGACCGGCTCATCCGTGATCGAGGCGACCAGCAGGAAGYCGAGCGCCAGCGTGAGCAGGATCGCGGCCAGTGGCGCGCGAATGACACGCAGGAAATTGGACAGCGGGGTTGCCATCACGCTGCCTCCTTCGATCCGCCGTTCATCAGATATCCGACGGTCTCATCGTCGGCCTCGGCGCGGTCGAGGACGCGCATCATGCGCCCCGAATACATGACGCCGATCCTGTCGGAGAGCGCGAAGATCTCCGACAGCTCGGACGAGATCAGGAGCACGGCGCGGCCCCGGTCGGCGGCCTRCAGGATGCGCGCGTGGACGAATTCGGATGCGCCGATATCCAGTCCGCGCGTCGGYTGGCAGATCAGGAGCAGCGATGGATCGCGCTCCAGCTCGCGGGCGATCACCAGCTTCTGCATATTGCCGCCGGACAGCCAGCCTGCCTGCGTCGAAGGCTGGGCGCCGCGCACGTCGAACTCCCTGATCTTGTCGCCGGYGAAGCTGTCGAGCTTGTGCCGGTCGATCAGGCCGCCGGAGAGCAATCCGGCGCGTTTGTAATTGGTGGCGGCGACATTCTCGGCGACGCTCATCGTGACGCTGAGGCCGCGGTCGAGGCGATCTTCCGGCACGAAGCCGAGACCGGCCTGCTGACGTTCGCGCAGGTCGGCGTCGGTCAGATCCCGGTCGCCGAAACGGATCTTGCCCGCCTGCACCGGCATCAGTCCCGCGATCGCCTCGGCAAGCTCCGTCTGGCCGTTGCCGTCGACGCCGGCGATGCCCAGCACCTCGCCGGCGCGCACCTCAAGGGAGATGCGGTCGAGCAGACGGCGGCCTGAATGATTGGTCATGCTGACATTGTCCAGCGTCAGAACCGGGGCGCCGAAGCTGCGCTGGGCGCTGCCCTTGCGGCCGACAAGGAATACCTCGCGGCCGACCATGTCGCGGGCGATGTCGGCTTCGGTGACATCGCCCGTATTGCGCGTGGAAATGCTGCGGCCGCGGCGAATGACGGTCACGCGGTCGGAGACGGCTTTCACCTCGCGCAGCTTGTGGGTGATGAAAAGAATGGTGCGGCCCCTGGCGCGCAAGCCGTCGACCACGCCGATCAGCTCATCGACTTCGGGCGGCGTCAGCACGGCGGTCGGTTCGTCGAGGATCAGGAGATCGGCGTCGAAGGCCAGCGCTTTCAGGATCTCGACGCRCTGGCGTTGGYCGACCGAAAGCGTGCGCACCGGCGCTTCCGGATCGAGATGGAAGTTGTAGCGCGCGATCAGCTCACGGGCGCGATCGGCCATCTGGCGGCGGTCGGAGAAGATACCCAGCCTGCGTGGCTGGCGGCCGAGAAACAGGTTCTCCGCCACGGTCATGGACGGCACGAGCGTGAAGTGCTGGTGCACCATGCCGATGCCGAGGCGGCTCGCGGCGATCGGGTCGGCGATCGTGACCGTCTTGCCGTTGAGCACGATGGAGCCGGCGTTCGGCTGGTGAATGCCGGCAAGGATGTTCATCAGCGTCGATTTGCCGGCGCCGTTCTCGCCGCAGATGACATGCACCTCGCCGCGCCGGACATCGAGGTCAACATGGCTGAGCGCGGCCTTCTCGCCAAACGACTTGGCAATGCCTGCAAGGCTCAAAATGATGTCCGGATCGCTCATCAGTACGCTTTCTGGGGCACGCTTGCTGGTCGGCATGGCGGGACGCTGCCTAGAGCGTTTCGCCGTTTCGCGGAACCGGCGAAACGCTCTATCTCTTTGTTTTTACGCAATTCCGGACGGAAAACCGTCACACACTTTTCTTGGAATTGCTCTTGGCAGCGTCCCGTTTCAAGGTCCTGGGAGGCTTACTTGAAAGCAGTGTCGACCTTGATCTCGCCGCTGACCACCTTGGCCTTGGCGGCGTCGACCTTGGCCTTGATGTCGGCGGGCACCAGCTTGTCGTTGTAGACGAGGCCGACGCCCTCGTTGGCGAGGCCGTAGATCTTGAGCTTGCCGAATTCGGCCTTGCCGTCCTGGATCTGCTTGATCGAGTCGTAGATCGAGTTGCCGATCTGCTTGATCATCGAGGCGATCACATTGTCCGGGTGCAGGCCGCTCTGGTCGGAATCGACGCCGATGGCGTATTTCTTGGAGTCCGCCGCGCCCTTGAGGATGCCGAGGCCGGCCGGGCCGGCGACGTTGAAGACCACGTTGGCGCCGTTCTGGATGGCGGTCTTGGTGAGATCATAGGCCTTTTGCGCGTCGTTGAAGTTGCCGATGAAGATCACTTGCACGTCGATGTCCGGCACGACGGTCTTGGCGCCCTGCTTGAAGCCGAGGATGAAGTCCTGGATGACCGGCAGGTCCATGCCGGCGACCACCGCGATCTTCGGATCGCCGGAGGTGAGCGGAAAATCCTTCTTGTCGGTCGCCGCGATCGCGGCCAGCGCGCCGGCGAGGTAGGAGCCCTCGTTCTGCGCGTATTTCACCGAAAGAACGTTCGGCTGCTTCAACTCGTCATCGAAGAAGACGTATTTCTGGTCGGGGTGCTGCGGCGCGACGTCGGCCAGATTGTCGTGCATGTTCGGGCCGGTGAAGACGACGCTCCAGTCCCCCGAATTGGACACCGCCTCGAGGTTCTGGCGCCAGAGCTGCGGATCGGTCGGCGAGGCCTGCAGCAGGCGCGTCTTGACGCCTTCCTTCTCGGCGCGGGCGAAGCCGGTGGCGGCATTGTCGTTGAAGCCCATGTCGCCGAGATTGTCCGACATCACATAGACGGCGCTGAAGTCGGCGGCGAATGTCGGCCCGGCCATCAGGCCGAGCCCGAAGGCGGCTGCGTATGCCATTGATTTCATGATCGATCTTGTCATTTGTTTTATTCCCCTTTCTTGGTCTAGAACTGTCTTTCTCAGGAGCGTGGCGGCGCCACCGAGTTGCGCTTGACCAGCGCGACCGGGAGCCGGGTGAGTTCCGGCGGCGACGTCTTGTCGATCAGCGCCTTGAGCGTGCCGAATCCGATGCGGCCGAGTTCGGCCGTCGGTTGGCGGATGGTGGTGAGGCCTGGCGCGAGGAGGTCGGCGAACGGCATGTCGTCGAAGCCGACCAGCGAGATGTCCTGCGGCACGCCGAGGCCTTTGGAACGCACAGCCTCCATGATGCCGATGGCAATGAAATCGCTGCCGGCGAAAACGGCCGTCGGCGGCTCGGCGCCGGCCAGCATATCCAGCATGGCGGCGCGCCCGAACTCGCGCGAATACTCGCCCTGGCGGATATCGCCGTCGTCAACTGTTATCCCCGCCTCGGCCATGGCGTCGCGGTACCCGGCCAGTCGTTCGATGGCGCTGAACAGCTTCGCCGGGCCGCCGATATGGGCGATGYGCCGGTGCCCGGCTTCGATCAGATGACGCGTCGCGGCGCGGGCGCCTTCCCGGTTCTYGACGAAGATCTTCGGAACGTTGACGCCCGGGATATCCTCATCGATCAGAACGATATGGCCGTAGTGGTGGAGCGTGGCGGCAAGCGAGCCGTCGTCCGGCCGATTGGTCATCATGATCAACCCGTCGACATGGCCGTCCTTCAGTCGCCTGAGACTCGCGAGCTCGCGCTCGCGATTGCCGCCGGTGCTGCTCATCAAGACGGAATAGCCGTGCTTTTCCGCCTCGTCCTCGACGGCGGCGGCCAGCTCGGCGAAAAACGGGTTGGCGATTTCAGGCGTCATCATGCCGATCGCCTCGGAGCGGCCGAGGCTCAAGCGCTTGGCGAGGATGTTGGGGCGATAGTCGAGCGCAGCGATGGCCGCATCGATGCGGGCGGCCGTCTCCGCCGGCAGATCGATGCGATTGTTGAGGTAGCGCGACACGGTGGTGGTCGACACCCTCGCCATTATCGCGACTTCATTGATGGTGCTCATGTCCGTCCCGGCCAGCAACAGACCGAAACGCTATCTCATAAAATGTGGCTAGTAAAGCGGTTGCGTAAAGTGGTTTACTAACTTTTTTGAGCTTACGCGGGCCGATCGGYGCCGACCCAGGCGGCGGGTTTGCTTTTTGTGTCAGGGATCATCGACAGGACGAAGCTTCAGCAGCAGGCCGCTCATCCGCCGGAAACCGTTCGCGCCCTCGAGCCGGGGCGGTGGCGCGACCAGCGATCGATCCAAGCCTATTCGCAGACACAAAAAAGGCCGCCGAGCGGCGGCCTTTCTCAAATAATGTCAAATGCTTACTGCGCGGAGCTGATCTGCAGCTCTTGGGCGCCGTCGAGGCCGTAGATGTCGTCGCGGAACTGCACGACRCCCGGGGCGGTCGACCAAGCCGACAGGTACAAGAAGTGAACCGGCACCGGGTTGACCACATTGATCGGCGTGTTCTCGCCGGTCTTGATCGCCGCCTCGAAATGYTGGCGGTCCCAGCCGGGCGTATCGCGCAGGATCCAGGTGACGAGGTCGCGCACGTTCTGGACGCGCACGCAGCCGGAGGAATCGAAGCGCATCAGCTTGCCGAACAGGCTCTGCTGCGGCRTGTCGTGCATGTAGACGCCGTCCGGGCTCGGGAAATTGATCTTGACCGAGGCCATGGCGTTGTTGCTGCCCGGATCCTGGCGGAAACGATATTTCGCCGCGTCGTCGGTCGACCAGTCGACCGTCATCGGATCGACCTCGCTGCCGTCCGGCGCGAACAGGCGAATGTGGCTATCCTTGAGGTAGTTGGGGTCCTTCCGCATCAGCGGAATGATGTCCTTGCGCACGATCGAGACCGGCGCGTTCCAGTACGGATTGACGATGATTTCGTTGATCTTCGAATTCACGATCGGCGTCTGGCGGTCGATCTTGCCGACGATCGCCGTGTGTCGCAGCACCACGCGGTCGTTCTCGACCGCCTCGACCTGGGCGCCCGGAATGTCGACCAGCACGTAACGGTTGCCCAGCGTGCCGGCCTTTTCCTTCAGGCGCTGCAGATTGGTCTGCAGCTGGCCGAGCCGGACCTGCGCCGACACGTTCATCGCGGCATAAGTGTATTTGCCCATGGCGCCGTCGGCCGGCAGGCCATGGCGGAGCTGAAAGCGCTTGACCGCCGAGTCGACATAGGAATCGAAGGCGGTCGAGATGCCGGCGCTCTGCGGCAGGTCGCCCGAGATCATCAGGCGCTTGCGCAGCGGAACGACATCGGGATCGTCGACGCCGAGCTGCAATTTCTTGGTCGCCGGAACCTGTTCCCAGCCGCCCTGGGAGACGATGTTCTGGTACTGCGCCACCGCCTGCTCGGTGAAGGCGACGGTCTGCTGGCTGAAGATCGGCAGCGTCGAGGCGACCTTGTTGGTGTTGTTGCCACGGGCATCGAACTGGTCGTCCCAATTGCCGCGCGTCGAGGATTTCAGGATATCCCCGATCACGTCCTGGGCGCTGGCGTGGCCGGCGACCACTGCAGCAGCGAGCGCGGAGGCTCCGGTAAGGAAGAAACGGCGGCTGGTTCTCATGGCAGACATTCTTAGCTGTTCGCTCTCGCTCAATTCGCTTGCCGGGCGGCTTGTCMGCACTCTAGGGGTCGCAAACTTAACAATTCGCCAACCATGACCCGCATCGCTCGGCTGCCAGAAATGCGCTGCCGCCACGCAGGTTCCAAGGAGCGCAGGGCACAGGCCCGCAGCATCACCCGCAATCCGCATCCACCGCGATTATGGCGGCAACGTGGCCTTGGCCCGCGATTTGCTTATGGCGGCAAGGTGAAAGAAAAGGCGGCGATGCTTTTTTGCATCGGCAGGATGACCGCGGTGCCCTAGTGAAGTCTACGCCCTCCTCGCCAGGCGCGGAGGCTTCGACGCACGCGAAGCGACGGCCAAACTCCCGCAGATGCCGCCTTCGCAGAAAGAAAGGCCGGCGCGTTCGCACCGGCCCCACATTCTTTCCCCACGGGCCGCGCTTCTTCGGCGCGGCTCTCCCGTCCCCATTCCGAAGCGCTTACATCCGATACGCGATCGTGTCGTTCCAGAAGCGGTCGAGGCGCTGCAGCGCGCGGTTCATCTGCTTGAACTCGTCGGTGTTGATGCCGCCGACCGCCTCGATCGAGCCGACATGGCGCTCGTAGAGGCCGGCGACGACGTCGGCCACCTCGTTGCCCTTCGGCGTCAGCGAGACGCGGACCGAACGGCGGTCGATGCGCGAGCGCTGGTGGTTGATGAAGCCGAGGTCGACCAGCTTCTTCAGATTGTAGGACACGTTCGAGCCGAGATAGTAGCCGCGCGAGCGCAGCTCGCCGGCGGTCAGCTCGGAATTGCCGATGTTGAAGAGCAGCAGCGCCTGGATGGCGTTGATGTCGGAGCGGCCGTTGCGGTCGAACTCGTCCTTGATCACGTCAAGCAGACGGCGGTGCAGACGCTCCACCAGCTGCAGCGATTCCATGTACAGCGAACGGATAGCCTCGCGGCGATCGTCGGATACGTTTGCGGTCTTCGCCGCCGGACGCGAATTGATCATTGTCTTTGCCTCTCGTTTGTCGCCTTGGTGATTTTTTGTTTTTCACCTTGATCGCGACACTATCGAATACTCATAAAATTCGACTTAAACGCCAGGGCTAACAAGAGCTTACCGGTAAGAGGTTTCGGAAGACGCTTAACGATCGGTCACCCGAGCAAGAACAATTAACCTAAAGATTTAGCCAACGGATTTTGAGAGAAAACGGGCCGCGAAATCGACCCGGAAAACCAACCTCCGGCCTATTGGYGGAGCTGGCGCTTCTGCAGCCAGATGGTGACGCGAAAGACGATGTAGAGCAAGGCCACGCATGCGTGCGAGATCACGATCAGCATCCGGTGGCCGAAGAGATCGGGGAAGCCGGCATACATCACCGTCTCCGTCACCGCGCAGATGAACCAGATCACCGGTCCCCAGGACGCCAGCATCCAAAGGCCCGCCGCGGCGAAGGGAAAGAAGACGGCAAGCGTCGCCGCCGCCACCTGCCAGTGCACCGGCATCAGATCGAAGCGCCACAACTGGCCCGGATAGATGCCGATCAGGCGGATCCAGTAGAGAATGCCAAACAGGAGGCAGTAGCCGGCGATGGCGCGCTGGAACCAGGCGAAGATGACCTCGGTGGTCGAGGGTTGCAGCACCACGCGCCTGGAGGTGACCTCGCTCACAGGGCGAGCTCCTTATCCCCGAGCGGCGCGAAATAGGCGTCGATGTCGGCGGCGCTGATGTCATCAAGGCCCGCCGGCCGCCATTCCGGTTTCGACCCCTTCTCGATGATGGCGGCGCGGATGCCTTCGTAGAAATCATGGCCGGCCAGCATGCGGTTGAGGATGCGGAACTCCATCTTCATGCATTCGTCCATCGACAGCGTCGATCCCGCGCTGATCTGGCGCCAGGCGACGTTGAGGCTGGTCGGCGAGCGGGTCTTCAGCGTCGCCAGCGTCTTCGCGGCAAAAGCATCCTCGGCCCCTGCCCGTTCAAGACTGTCGATGATGCCGGCGAGCGAGCCCTGCGAAAAATGACGCGCGATCGCTTCCAGGTCCTGCCGCTCGGTCTCGCGCCTGGCGGGCACGAAGAAATCGCGCAGCTCGGCGTTGGCGTCGCCGCTCGTCGCCAATTCGTCGAGCAGGCCCGCCTGGTCCTCGGCCTTGATGGTGTGGGTGGCCAACCCCGACCAAAGCGCGTCGCCATAGCGGATGCGATTTCCCGTCAGCCCGAGATACATGCCGAAAGCGCCGCCCAGATCCGGCAGCAAGTGGCTGGCGCCGACATCGGGGAAGAAGCCGATGCCGACCTCCGGCATGGCGAACTGCGCGTTTTCGGTCAGCACACGATGCGAGCCATGGAAGGAGACGCCGACGCCGCCGCCCATGACGATGCCGTCGATCAGCGCGACATAGGGTTTCTTGAAGCGGGCGATGCGGGCGTTGAGCCGGTATTCGTCGGCGAAGAAGTCGACGGGCGGCTTGCCGGCGCGTCCGGCCTCATAGATGTGCAGGATATCGCCGCCGGCGGAAAACGCCCTGCCCTCGGCCTTGACGACGACGACGCCTACGCCCGGATCCTGCTCCCAGGCGTCCAGCGCCTTGCCGAGCGCCTTGACCATGTWGTGCGTGACGGCGTTGAGCGCCTTCGGCCGGGTCAACGTGACCACGCCCGCTCTACCCAGCCGCTCGAAGCGGATCTCGTCGCCTCCGCCAAAATCCATCACCAGAAAATCCCTCTCTCCGCCCGCCGGGGGAGAGAAGTGCTAAAGGCGGCATGGGGACGCGTCAATGGTAGCGGGTCCGAGCTGGCGGTTCTTGCGCTGGCGGGCGGCCGCGCCAGGTGTTAGGTAACCGGCAAAGCACTGTGCCCGCGTCCGACCGGTTCGAGCAGATCGACATGCCTGGAATTTCCCGCTTCGTGGTTGGATTGGCCGGTCTCCTGTGTCTGGGACTGYCCGCCCGCGCGGCGGCGATCGCCGATCTCTACCAGGCGCAAACGATCGTCACCGGCACCGGAGACGTGAACCGGCAGATCGGCTTCAAGGATTGCCTCGACAAGGTCCTGGTGAAGGTCTCGGGCGACCAGCGCCTGACGCAAAAACCGGAGATGCTGGCGCTGCGCGACAAGGCGGCCGACTTCGTCCAGTCCTTCCGCTATCACGACCGGCTCGAAGGCATCCCGATCCATGACGAGCAAGGCACGCATGACAGGCCGCACGACCTGACCTGCATCTACAAGCCGACCGTCGTCGACAAGCTCTTGGCGCAGCTCGGCAGCAGGCCCTGGCTCGGCGAGCGGCCGCCGATCGCCGTCTTCATGACCGTCGAGCAAGGCTCGCGGCATTTCGTTCTGACGGCAGATGAGGATCAGGGCAAAACGATGCGCGAATCCTTTTCCAATGCCACCTTTCCATTGCTGATGCGCGTCACCTTTCCAAAGGCCGGGCAGCTTGGCGGCCTGAGTGGCAAGGCGCTTCCCGGAGCCGATACGGCAAGGCTCGACAAGCTCGCGAAAAGAGCTGGAGCGGCCCGAGCACTCGCCGGCAGCATCGTGTGGAGCGACAAGGACCTGGGCTGGATCGCCGACTGGCGGCTGGCCGATCATGGCAAGACCTATCGCTGGCAGGTGCGCGGCGTCAGCTTCGACGAGGCGTTCYGGGTGGCCATCAGGGGCGCGGCGCAGATCCTTTCGGGGAACGGACAGCCCTGAGATTCCTCGTCCCACGAAGTGGGGAGAGGTGGCTCGGCGAAGCCGAGACGGAGAGGGGGAACGCCGGTTCCGTCGGCAAAGGCCCTCGTATTGGAAGACTTCCGCCCTACGAAGGCCCCCTCTCCGTCCGCTTCGCGGACACCTCTCCCCCGCTTTTAGCGGGGGCGAGGAATTAGGCTCCGGCTGGCACAATCGTGTCGCATTGGTCAGCGGCGGAGACGCGTGGTAAAAGCCGGCGCAAAAGAGAGTTTCGGCCATGAACAAATTCACCCCCGCAAAGCCTGCCGGCGCGCGCAGCGTCGACGAGATCACCGGCAGCCGGCGGCTGAGGCGCATGCGAAAGGCCGACTGGTCGCGCCGGCTGGTGCAGGAGAACCAGCTTTCGGTAAACGACCTGATCTGGCCGATCTTCGTCGTCGAYGGCAAGAACACACGCGAGCCGATCGCCGCCATGCCGGACGTCTACCGCCTGTCCGTCGATCTCGCGGTGAAGGAGGCCGAGCGCGCCGCCAAGCTCGGCATTCCGGCCATCGCCACCTTCCCCAATGTCGARCTTGCGCTACGCGACCAGACCGGCTCGCACATCCTCGACCCGGACAACGTCATCAACCGCGCCACGCGCGCCATCAAGGACGCGGTGCCGGAGATCGGCATCATCACCGATGCCGCGCTCGACCCGTTCACCAGCCACGGCCATGACGGCATCCTGCGCGACGGCATCATCGTCAATGACGAGACTGTGAGCCAAGTCGCTGCCGCGGCCGTCATCCAGGCCGCCGCCGGCGCCGATATCATCGCGCCGTCCGACATGATGGACGGCCGCATCGGCGCCATCCGCGACRCGCTCGACGCCAACGGCTTCCAGGATGTGGCGATCATGTCCTATGCGACGAAGTTCGCTTCGGCCTTCTACGGCCCCTACCGCGAGGCGGTCGGCACCGCCGGCCTGCTCAAGGGTGACAAGAAGACCTATTACATCGACCACGCCAATTCCGACGAGGCGGTGCGCGAGGCCGAACAGGACCTCGCCGAAGGCGCCGACATGCTGATGGTCAAGCCCGGCCTGCCCTATCTCGACATCATCCGCAGGCTGAAAGACGAGCTGCAGATGCCGACCTTCGCCTATCAGGTGTCGGGCGAATATTCGATGATCAAGGCAGCGGCCRCCAATGGCTGGATCGACGGCGAAAAGGCGATGCTGGAATCGCTGCTTTCGCTTAAGCGCGCTGGCTGCGACGGCGTGCTGACTTATTTCGCGCCGACCGTGGCGGAAATGCTGAGKGGATAGGCTCCCTCCCGACTGATCTGATGCCTTTGCTGGATGACCGGCCGGCCATTCTGCCCGGTGGATTTTGTTCACCCTGCAGAATACTGATTGCAAAATGCAATCAGTTAAGCTATTCCGCTTGCACATCACAACTGCTCAGGAGGAAACCGTGTCCAAGCTCCGTGTCAATTGTTTTACGCTCTCGCTCGATGGTTACGGCGCCGGTCCCGACCAGAGCCTCGCCAACCCGCTCGGCCTGGGTGGCGAAAATCTGCACAAATGGATGATCAAAACCCGCTCGTTCCACCAGATGATCGGCAAGGAGGGCGGGACGACGGATACCGATGACGAGTTTGCGGTGCGCAGCTTCGAGAATGTCGGCGCCTGGATCCTCGGCCGCAACATGTTCGCGCCGAGCCGCGGCGAATGGCCGGACGACGATTGGAAAGGCTGGTGGGGCGCCAACCCGCCCTATCACGTGCCGACCTTTATTCTGACGCATCACAAGCGCGCGCCGATCGAGATGGAAGGCGGCACGACCTTCTACTTCGTCACCGACGGCATCCACTCGGCGCTCGAACAGGCAAAGGCGGCYGCCGGCGGCAACGATGTGCGCGTCGGCGGCGGCGTTTCGACTGTACGGCAGTATCTCGAGGAAAAGCTGATCGACGAGATGCATCTGGCGATCTCACCCGTCCTGCTTGGCTCGGGCGAGCATCTCTTCAACGGCCTCGATATGCTGAAGCTGGGATACCGCTGCACGGAGCAGGTGGYGACCGCCGATGCAACGCATGTGATGATCGGGCGGGCGTAGYTACAGYTTTTTCTCCCCGTCACTATACGGGGAGAAATGCCCGGCAGGGCAATGAGGGGCAGCACTGCCGGCAGAGATTAACGACCCGTGCGGCGAATTGGAGGCCAACCGTAGGCGCTGGCGCCGCCCCTCATCCGCCCTTCGGGCACCTTCTCCCCGTGAAACGGGGAGAAGGAAGGGCGCTAGTACTTCTCCGGCACGTAAAGCTCGCGCGGCAGCACCCGGCGCTCGTAGTCCGGATTGAAGACACGCTCCGGCAGCGTGATCTCCTCATGCGGAACCTCCTCATACGGCATCTGCTGCAACAGATGGTCGATGCAGTTCAGCCGCGCACGCTTCTTGTCGTTGCCCTCGACGATGAACCAGGGGGCTTCGGGAATGTTGGTGCGGGCAAAAGTCTCTTCCTTGGCCTTGGTGTACTGCTCCCAGCRCACGCGCGACTGCAGGTCCATGGGCGACAGCTTCCACTGCTTCATCGGATCGTGGATGCGCATCAGGAAGCGCATCTGCTGTTCCTCGTCGGTGATCGAGAACCAGTATTTCACCAGCGTGATGCCGGAACGGACCAGCATGCGCTCGAATTCCGGCACGTCGTGGAAAAATTCCTCGACCTGATCCGGTGAGRCAAAGCCCATCACCCGCTCGACCCCGGAACGGTTGTACCATGAGCGGTCGAACAGCACGATCTCGCCGCCGGCAGGCAGATGCGGCACATAGCGCTGGAAATACCATTGCGATTTCTCGCGCTCGGTCGGCGCCGGCAACGCGACGACGCGGGCGATGCGCGGGTTGAGCCGCTGCGTGATGCGCTTGATGACGCCGCCCTTGCCGGCGGAGTCGCGGCCCTCGAAGACCACCACCAGCTTCTTCTTGTGGTAGGCCACCCATGACTGAAGCTTGATCAGTTCGGATTGCAGCCTGAGCAGCTCGCGAAAATAGGTCATTCGCTCGATGGAAGGCGGATGCGACTTCTTGTAGATCTTGGCGATCTCGAGCGAGAGCGCCGGTTCGGAAAGCTCCAGCTCATAGTCTTCGTCGAGCGTGTCCTCGAGTTCGGCTTCGAGCCAGTCCTTCGCCCCGGAATTCGATTTCAATTCGTTCATCGCGCAGCTCCGTCTGCYTGTCAGCCATCATCGCTTCGGAATCCGCGCCGGCTCCGGACGGACACTCCTTGAGCCGACTGGGATACAGAGGCGCAATGACGGTTTTATTGCAATCGCCCGCCGCTGACCTCGAAGATATGTGATCGACCCGTATCGATAGCGGGGCGACAAGCCGCCGGAATTGTCCTACAAATCCCGTTGCCTCTTTTCCGGCGCCGGCCTTGGCGCCTCTTCAAACAAAATCGCGAGGACCGACATGGAATACCGCACGCTCGGCCGATCCGGCTTGAAAGTCTCGACATTGACGCTTGGCACCATGACCTTCGGCGGCGCCGGTCCGTTCGCCGCCGTCGGCAATTCCGACCTCGCGGAAGCCAAGCGCATCATCGACACCTGCATCGATGCCGGCATCAACCTCATCGACACGGCAAACGTCTATTCCAACGGATTGTCGGAAGAGATCATCGGCGAGGCGCTTGGCGGCAAGCGCAAGAACGACGTGCTGATCGCGTCCAAGGCGCGCATGCGCATCGGCAGCGGCCCCAACGACGAGGGCCTGTCGCGCCACCATCTGATCCGCGAATGCGAAAAGAGCCTGAAGCGACTTAGGACCGATGTCATCGACGTCTATTTCGTCCATCAATGGGATGGCCTCACGCCGGTTGAAGAGACGATCGCGGCGCTCGACACCTTGGTCAACCAGGRCAAGATCCGCTACATCGGCTGCTCCAACTGGTCGGGCTGGCAGGTGATGAAGGCGCTTGCCGTCAGCGACAGCCGCCATCAGGCCCGTTTCGTCACCCAGCAGATCCACTACACGCTGGAAGCGCGCGAGGCCGAATACGAATTGCTGCCGATCTCGGTCGACCAAGGCCTGGGCGTGCTGCCCTGGAGCCCGCTGGCAGGCGGCCTGCTCTCCGGCAAATATCATCGCGACAGCCCGACCGCGCGCCAGCTTGGCGGCTGGAAGGAGCCGCCGATCCGCGACGAGGACCGTCTGTGGCRCATCGTCGACGTGCTCAACGAGATCGGCAAGGCGCGCGGTGTCTCAAGCGCCCAGGTGGCGCTTGCCTGGCTGCTCGGCCGCCCCGCCGTAAGCTCGCTGGTGATCGGCGCCCGCAACGAGGCGCAGCTCAAGGACAATCTGGCCGCGGCAAGCCTGTCACTCAGCGAAGAAGAACGGCAGCGCCTCGACGCCGTCAGCCGGCCGCCGGTGCTTTATCCCTACTGGCACCAGCAGTTCACCGCCAGGGACCGTTTCGGACCGGCCGACAAGGTGCTCGACCGCAGCGCTATCTGACCCGCGGTCAGCCGGCGATGTAGCGCCAGACTTCCGCGTCTGGCTTTATCTGGCCGCTGAGGACAAAATATTTGTAGAGGACGAGAAGCGAAATCGCCTGCTCGTCCTGCTCATTRCCGAACTTACGGCAATAGGCGTTGGCGGCGGCGGTTATGCGCCCCGCCTCGGCGGGATGTTTTTCGAAATAGGCCACCTTGTCGACCAGGTCGGAGAAATCCTGCCGCAGCGGCACATAGTGGACGTTGGGCTCGACCTGGGCTTCCGCAAACCAGGTTTCGTAGGTTGGTTCCGGCATCAGGCAGAGCGAATTGGAGCTCATGATCCATTTCAGGTTTGTCGCGACGTCGTTGCCTTCGAGCGAGACGATGTAGCGATACTGTCGCTGCTGCTCGATGTTCAGGAACGGCTTGCGGTATCCATCCGGCGCGTCGGCTCTGTGGGAACCCGCATCGCAAATCGGCAGTTCGGCGGCCTTCTCCACGAAGCGGGTGCGGAGCGGATTGTTGAGATGGCCGCGCCAGACCACCATCGGGCGCTTGTCGGYGAAAGACAGCTTGTCGGGCGGCATGTAGAAGTGACGGAACTTGTTCAGCTTCATCAGCACGCCGTTCGCATTGTCGTCGCCGATGGGCCGGTCTTTGACGATCCTCGGGAGTTCCGGAACRCCCACGACGTCGCCGAATTCGAAATCGATCAGCAGGCCGGGATCGAAATAACGGGCGAATTCCTTGAGGTCGTAGTAATACATGCTGGAAGCGGTCGGCAGCTTGCCGACGGCCATGGCGTCCAGACTGGGCACGAACGGCTGTTCCAGCTTGTTGTAGTAGTTCAGTCGCTCGCGAACCGTCTTGCCTGAAAGCCTGGCCTGCTCGAGTCGATTGGCCAGGCGGTCGCGAAACAGGGATTGCGGTGCGCGGTCACGCGCGAAATTACGCGCGTAGTAGAACAGCTTTGCGGCGGTTCGTGAGAGTGAGGCCATGCGTCCGCGAGTTCAGCAAGATGGTCAATGGTAGTCTACCTTCATCCCCCTCGTCTCCTACAGCATTCTCCCGGCCATGTTGCAAGCCTGCTAATGCGAATGGCCCCAAGAGACTTTACGCCGCGACAACGGCGAACCCTCTGGCGCGCAAGCTGCGCCGGTCTTCATGGAGCGAGGCGACAARCCGATCGCGACTGCCGGCGATATGGGAAGAAAGCAGCCGCGCCGCTTGCTCGGCATCGCCGCTCCTGACGGCGGCGAGGATGGCGTGGTGCTCGGCCCAGGCGCGGCCGAGCGCCTTTTCATCCCGCACCTCCAGCCAGCGCGCCCGCGACAGCCTGGTCATCGCGTCGCGAACGGCCCTGAGCAGAAACTCGTTGCCGGAAAGCCTTGCCAATTCGATGTGAAAATCCAGGCCGACGCGATGCCATTCCTCGCGCGGCGTCTCGGCGTCGCAGGAATCGAGCATCGCCGCGATCACATCGATGCCGCTGCGGTCGTCGAGCGCCGCCGTCAGGCGAACCGCCGCCACCTCGACTGCCTCGCGGTAGACGGCGATCTGCCCCAGCTCGGCGAGGTTGATCGGCGCTACCGTCCAGCCGCGGCCATCGCGGCCGATCAGCCCTTCCGTTTCCAGGCGCAGCAGCGCCGCCCRCACCGGCGTGCGCGAAGCGCCGAACCGGCTCTCGATCCAACGCTCGGTCAAACGTTCGCCCGGGCCGATCTCCAGCCCGAGGATCATCTCGCGAAGCTGCCTTTCGACAGTCTGCATCTGCGACATTGTCGTTCCGTTCTCCGAAGCCGCATTGACAGCGGCAGGTGTCAGGTCCATGACGGATACCAGCTTGGTATCCCAAGCTGGTATCCGTAACAACCCCAGCATTAGCATGCGTGACATGACGCCGAACGAATCCGGACAAAGCGGCTTCAACATCCATTGGCGGCGCAACCTCGCCGTCTGCTTCGCCGGCTCGTTCAGCACGCTTATCGCCATGACGCTGCTGCTGCCGTTTCTGCCGCTTTACGTCGAGCAGCTCGGCGCCGAAGGCCACGCGGCGATCGTGCAGTGGTCGGGCATCGCCTATGGCGCGACCTTCTTCGCAGCAGCGCTGGTCGCGCCGTTGTGGGGACGACTGGGCGACCGCTACGGCCGCAAGCTGATGCTGGTGCGCGCTTCGTTCGGCATGGCGATCTGCATGTCGCTGACCGGTATGGTCCAGAGCGTATGGCAACTGGTGCTGCTCCGGTTGCTGATCGGTTTCGCCGGCGGCTATTCGTCGGGTTCGACCATCCTGGTCGCGATGCAGACGCCGAAGGAACGCTCGGGCTGGGCGCTGGGCGTGCTGGCGGCCGGCATCACCGCAGGCTCGCTGGTCGGACCGCTGCTCGGCGGCCTGCTGCCGCCGCTGATCGGTATCCGCGCAACCTTCCTGCTTTCCGGCGGCGTCATCTTCCTGGCCTTCCTGGCGACGACTTTCCTGATCAAGGAGAATCCGCCGGCGCCCAAGGCCTCCTCGGCGGTAAAGCCGAAGAGCGGCTGGTCGCAGATCCCTGACAAGCGGCCGATCGTCGCCATGCTGACCACCGGCATGCTGCTCGCCTTCGCCACCATGTCGATCGAGCCGATCATCACCGTCTATGTGCAGCAGCTCGTCGAGGACCAGAGCAAGGTGACCATGGTCGCGGGYGTCGTCATGTCCGCGGCGGCGCTCGGCACCATCCTGTCCTCATCCTGGTTGGGGAAACTCGCCGACCGGGTCGGCCACTGGAACGTCGTGGTCGGCGCCCTTGCCGTCTCGGCATTGCTGCTCATTCCGCAAGCCTTCGTCACCAATGGCTGGCAGTTGATCGGCCTGCGCTTCCTGATGGGCCTGGCGCTGGGCGGACTGCTGCCCYGCATCACCAGCGTCAYCCGCCACRACATCCMCGACGGGATCGGCGGCAACGTGCTCGGCCTGGCGATCTCGGCGCAATATGTCGGCCAGGTCGCGGGACCGCTGTCCGGCGGCTTTGTCGGCGGGCATTTCGGCATGCGCTCGGTGTTTCTGGGCACGTCGGTGYTGATGGCGCTGGGTGCTGCCTACAACTGGATTGTCCAGTCRCGCCGGGCAAGGCATATGCTGCTCGAGACCGGCAAATCCTGACAGGCGCCCTCGCCCAACCCCGGCATGGAGCATCCAAGATGAGCCTTACCGGGCAAGCATCAGACGGCAGGAGCCGCGTCCTCGTGCTGGCGGCCGGGCTCGTCGGCGCGGCCGGCGTGGCGCTGTCGGCGGCGGCCGCGCATCGCGGCGGCGCCTTCACCGGAACGGCGGCCAATTTCCTGCTGATGCATGCGCCGGTGCTTCTTGCCATCGGCCTGGCCGGCGGCAACCGCTGCCTCAGGATCGCCAGCCTCGTTCTGTTCGCGGGCCTGCTCCTGTTCTGCGGCGATCTGCTCGCGCGCGACTTTCTCGGCTCACGGCTGTTTCCGATGTCGGCGCCGATCGGCGGCACCCTGCTGATCGCCGGCTGGGTGGCGATCGCCGTCTCGGCGCTCTGGCGCCCGCGGCCGTAGACTATTTCCGACGAGTTTTTCAACCGGCGCGCCGCTTGCGCTTGCGCGCAGGCAGGTCGTTGGCGCGGCGCCGTTCAGGCTGCTCGGTTGCGGGCGTGATGCCCCAATAGTTGCGATAGATGTCCTGAAAAAGGTGACCAATCGGATGCATGACTGTCTCTCCCTTGTATTGAATCGATCCAATCTATAATGCGAAAAATGGCTGCGGATCAGCCGCGCTTGCGCTCCACGAGGAAGCGTGGCTCGCGGCGCCAGGGAGCCATTCTGCCCCGCCGCTTCTCGCTGACGATGACCGAGGCGATGCCCCAGTCGTTGCGGTAGATGTCCTCGAACAAACAGTTCACCGGATGCATGGCACCCTCCTATCGAAACTCGCTCCATCATGAAGCATTTTGGATCGATTCAAATCTTACCCCTCAGTCACGCCACGTCAAGCGAAATTTGAATCGATCCAACAAAAATGTTAGATGACCGGCGGCAATTCAGCGGTCATGTTCGTGGCGTGACCGGATTCGGAGGAACGACATGGCATCACTCCTCGAAGGCCAGGCGAGACCGATCAGGCTGGCCGATATCGCCAAGGCCGCCGGCGTCTCGCACGGCACGGCCTCGAATGTTTTCAGCCGTCCMGAGATCGTGCGCGCCGAAGTGCGCGAGCGGGTCAAGGCGGTCGCGGAGCAGATGGGYTATGCCGGCCCGGACCCGAAAGGCCGGCTGCTGCGCGCCGGCAAGGTCAACGCCATCGGCGTCGCCACCACAGAGCCCCTCTCCTACTTCTTCGACGATCCCTTCGCCCGCGTGATGATGGCCGGCATTTCCGAAGCCTGCGACGCCACCGGCGCGGGCATCGCGCTGGTGTCCGCCGCCAATCAGGAAAAGCTCGCCTGGAACATCCAGAGCGCGCTCGTCGACGGTTTTGTGCTGTTCTGCATCGAAGGCGGCTCGCGCCTTGTCGACCTGACGCGCGAGCGCAAGCTGCCCTTCGTCGCCCTGGAGCTCGGCTTCCAGGACGAGACCGTATCGGCGATCGGCGTCGACAACGTCGCCGGCGCGAGGCTCGCCGCGCGCCATCTCGCCGAACTCGGCCATCGCCGCTTCGCCGTCCTGTCGCTCGGCTTTGCCGACAATCGCACGGGCTTCGCGACGCCGGAAGTGGTGCGCAGCGCGGTCTACACCGGCACGCGCGATCGCCTTGCCGGCTATTTCGAGGAGCTTTCCCGCTTTGGCATCGATACGGCGAAAATCCCGGTCTATGAGACCGAGAACGAGGAAAAGAGCACCAGGGCCGGCCTCGAGGCGATCTTCGCCAGGGGTGAAAGGCCAACCGCCATCCTGGCAATGTCGGACCGCATGGCCCTGATCGCCATCGACTGGCTGAAGGCGCGAGGTCTCAGCGTTCCCGGCGATGTCTCGATCGTCGGTTTCGACGGCGTGCCGGACGGCGCGTTGTCCACGCCCCCGCTGACCACGATCGCCCAGCCGATCACCGAGATCGRCCGCCGCGCCGCGCGCATGATCCTCGACCATGACGGCGCCGTCCGGCGCGAGACGATGGGGGTCGATTTCGTCGTCAGAGGCTCGACCGGTCCAGCTCCGAAAGCCTGAGCAAGCTCAGGCGATCTAAAAGCGCGTCGCGATCCTCCGGATTCGCTCCATGCGCTTTAGTTCTTGATTTTATGCATGTCTTTGTCCCGAAACCGGTTCCCACTTTCGGGAGACATGCATTAGACGAAAGCCCGCCAGGCATCTTTCGTTGCACAGCAATCAGTAGCCGCCTGCCCTCGCCGGCAGCGGGTGCACGCCGAACGGCGCGCGCGCAGGCTCCTCGCGCACCGGCTTGGCGCGGGACGSGCCGAGGCCGRCAAGCCATTCGAGGTAGAGCGCAAGCGCGAGCTGCATGGCGATGCCCGCCGCGATCAGCAGCGTGTCGTACGCCAGGCCGCCCGGATTGATCAGTTTCAGCACCTGCGCCGCCATGGCAAGCAGCGTGCCCGCGATGAACACCGGCAGCGAGCGCTTGCCCAGGATCGCCAGGGGATTGTCGGGCCGGACGCGGAAGAGGTTGGAGACCGCCGGCAGCGCCACGATCAGATAGCTGACCGACAGGATGTGCAGGAGCCGCGGCAGCGACAGGAAGGTCTTGTCGAAACCGCCGAWCACCACCGGCAGGTTGAACCAGGTGATCTGCCCCCAGAGCGGACTATGCACCCAGATCGCCGCGCCGATCACATAGATGCCGGCAGCACCAAGCAGCCATGGATTGGCCGGGATCCGCCCGCCGCGCTTCACATGCAGCATGGCGGCAAGGCCGATGTTGAACAGGAATTGCCAGGACAGCGGGTTGAGGAACCAGAGGCCGGGCTCTGGATAGTTCGGCGGCGCGATCTGCCAGATGCCTGCGACGAGCCAGAGCAGGCCGGAAACGATCAGCGCCGGCACCGGCCGATAGCTGACGAACAGCACGAAGGCGGGCGCCGCCAGAAGCAGCGCCGCGTAGACCGGCAGGATGTTGTTGTAGCCGAGCTGATGGCCGAGTGTGACGACGCCGAGCAGCACCTGCGGCGTGTTCTTCATCAGGGGCTCGATGTTGATCATCGTCAGCATTTCCGGACGGTGCGCGAACAGCGCGGCGGCGCAAAACAGCGCGATCACCACCATCGTGATGACGATGTGCGAGATGTAGAGCACGCCGGCGCGCCRCCACATCTTCAGGGTCGCGAGCAACCGGCCGCCCGGCTTGAACTTCGTGCCGTAAGCCAGYGCCACCGAGATGCCGGAAATCAGCACGAAGGCTTCGGCCGCATCGGAAAAGCCGAAATTCTTGTAGGTCCAGTTCTCGAAGACCGTGCCCGGCACGTGGTCGACGAAAATGGTGAGCAGAGCAAGCGCGCGCAGCACGTCGATACGCGTGTCACGCTCTCCGGTACGCCTGTCGCGTTCGTTGGAAACAGGGGTGGTCATCGACAAAAGGCCTCAAAGCTGGTTGTTCATAGCCAGCAATGCGACCCCCGGGGCGCACCGCTTCGATTCCTCCCAGGGGAGTGTATCGCCGCAGAAACGGACTGAAATGCGCCTGGTTCAATCAACTTTCGCGGAGCGCGAAAATATTCCGTTTTGAAGCCGGCAAATCAACGAATCTCTCATGGAATCAAATGGATGTGAGCGTGTCCGAATATAGCGACGAAAACWGTATTATGCGCCGGGATCTCGCCTTCCCCTACCGTCTGCTGAGGCCGGCAAACGCAGGCGGCGAGTGCCTGTTCGTGCTGCACGGGTCAGGTGTCGACGAGACGACGATGCTGCCGCTGGCGAGRCAGATTGCGCCCCGTTCGGTGATTGTCGCGGCGCGCGGCCGCATCCCACAAGAGGATGGATTTCGCTGGTTCGAGCGAATCACGCCGATCAATTTCGAGCAGGCCAGCATCCATGCCGAGACGGCTGCCTATGYCCAATTCGCGACGGAAGCTGCGAGGATCCATGGGCTCGACCTGAAGCGTGCGACTTTCCTTGGCTATTCGAACGGCGCCAACGTCGTCTCCAGCCTGATGCTGCTCCATCCCGGCGTGGTCAGGCAGGCGGCGCTCTTGCGGGCAATGCCGGTGCTCGACACGTCCCCGATGACCGACCTCGGCGGAACACGCGTGCTGATCGTCGCCGGTGCCGCCGACCAGACCTACGGTCCGTTCGCGCCCGCGCTGGTGACGTTGTTCAGCGAACGCCACGCCGAGGTCGACGCACGCATCATTGCCTCCGGCCATGAATTCGGCGACGCGGACGCCGCGATCGTGCGGCAGTGGCTGGCAGCGCCTGCACAGATTGCCTGATCGGGCCGCYCAGGCGGGCTTGCCGCCGCCCGATCGACTGCCGCAATACGGGCACGGGAAATGGTCCAGGCACGCCTTCGCGAGCTATTCGAGCGGCCTCCCAGCCAGAACCCTCACCCATGCCCCATCCGGTTCCAGGCGTCCAAGCCCGCAATCTTGTAGGCTTCCGCCAGCGTCGGGTAGTTGAAGGTGTTGTTGACGAAGAAGTCGACCGTGCCGCCGAGATTGATCACCGCCTGGCCGATATGGATGAGCTCGGTGGCACCCTCGCCGACGATGTGGGCGCCGAGCAGGCGGCGCGTCTCGACCGAGAACAACAGCTTCAGGAAACCGCTTGAGACGCCCATGATGTGGCCGCGCGAGGTCTCGCGAAAACGTGCCAGGCCGACCTCATAGGCGGCGCCGCTCTCGCGCACCTGCTCTTCCGACAGACCGACCGTCGAGATCTCCGRCACGGCGTAGATGCCGTAGGGAAAGCTTTCCRGCGGCGGCGGCAGGTTGACGCCGAAGGCGTGGCAGGCCGCCACCCGGCCCTGCTCCATCGACGTCGAGGCGAGGCTCGGGAAGCCGATGACGTCGCCGGACGCGTAGATGTTGGGCACGCTGGTCTGGAAGGTATTCGGGTCGACCTTGATGCGGCCCCGGGCATCCGCCTCGATGCCGACCAGGTCTAGACCGAGGCTGGCGACGTTGCCGGTGCGGCCGGCGGCGTAGAGCACCATCTCGGAGCGGATGGTGCGGCCATCCGCCAGCGTCACCTCGGCATGGTCGGGCTTCGAGGCGATCTCCTTCACCGTGCTGCCCAGCCGGATGGTCATGCCGCGGTCGCGCATCTGGTGGATGAAGTCGTCGACAATCTCGCGATCGATGAAGTCGAGAATGGTGTTGCGCGGCTCGACCAGTGTCACCGGCACGTCGAGCGCGGAAAAGATGGTGGCGTATTCGACGCCGATGACGCCGGCGCCGATCACCGTCAGCGTGCGTGGCAGATGATGGAGCTCCAGCATTTCGTCGCTGTCGAAAACGCGCTTCTTGTCGAAGGGTACGTCGGCCGGACGGTGCGGCCTGGTGCCGACGGCGATCAGCGCATTGGCGAAGCCGACCTCGCTGTAGTCGCCATTGTCGGCGGTCAGGCTCGCCTTGTTCGGCGTGAGGAATTTTACCGCGGCGCGCGCGCTCTTCACCGTGTTGCGCATGAACTGGTGCTGCAGCACCTCAACCTCATGGTCGAGGGTCTTGTGCAGCCGTTCAACCAGGTCGCCGATCGAAATGTCCTGCTTGACCCGGTAGCCGCGCCCGTAGAAGYCGCGTTCGCGCCAGCCCGAGAGGTTGAGCACCGTCTCGCGCAGCGTCTTCGACGGGATGGWGCCGGTATGCACCGAGACGCCGCCCAGGCGCCGGCCCCTGTCGACCACAAGCACCGACTTGCCGAGCTTGGCCGATTGCACCGCGGCGCGGCGTCCCGAAGGGCCGCTGCCGATGACCAGCATGTCGTAGTCCATGTCCCCGTCCCCTTTGTGCGCCGCAGCACGCTAGACCGGGAAGAATGTCATGTTCAACAGGCAACACCATTCCCTCGGCAGACCGACCCGCCAATGCATGCGAAAACTTAACTGGACAGCAAGGCTTATATGCAATGGTCCTTATAAAGGGGAATTACGGGGTGGCAGAGTTGAGCATTCTCAAAAGTGATGCGCTGCCTGGCGCGGAAACGGGTTTTTGGTCCGGACTGCGGAGCAGCGAAACCATCATCGATCTGCGCGAGGGCCTGTTTCGTTTTATCGCGCTGGCCGTAGCCGCGGTCTTCGTCTATCGCGGCGCGCGCCATGTGGTCATCGATCCGGGCCGTCTCAATATCCTGCTGCTCATGATCTCCGATGCGCTGACCTTCATCTGGCTGCTTTTGGCGCGGCGGCCATTGGTGCGCGACTGGAGTCCTTTCACGGTATTCATCTCGCTGACCGCCGGTTTCGGCTCGGGCCTCGTCTCGCTCCAGGACGGCACCGCCATCATCCCGCTTTATATTGCGGYGGCGCTGCAGTTCCTGGCGCTGTGGCTGGTCATCTGGGGAAAGATGTCGCTCGGCCGTTCCTTCGCAATCCTGCCGGCCAATCGCGGCGTCGTCACCAGCGGCGCCTACCGGTTCGTTCGCCATCCCATCTATGCCGGCTATCTCGCGGGGCACATCCTTTTCCTGCTGTCGAGCTTCTCGCTCTACAATTTCACCGTCTACGCGACCATCACCCTGTTCCAGATCCATCGCATCCTGCGCGAGGAACGCATCCTGGCGCTGACTCCGGAATATCGCGACTATCTCGGGCGGGTCCGCTACAGGCTCTGCCCCGGTATCTTTTGATATCGCGCCCACYGGCCGACGGGCAGGTTCCTTGAATTCCGGGCCGCTCTCACCATTTGAGAGGACGGCAGGCATCTCGTTGTGGATGCGGCRATCGAGGAACAGACATGAACGCACGCGTTTTTGACGGCRAGATCATCACGACCAGGTTCGAGGATACCCGTGCCTATCGCGGGGTGCGGACGAGGCGTATCTTTGCCTTCCTGCTCGACTATTTCTTCGTCGCGCTGCTGACCATTCCMTTCGCCAWCCTGGTCGCCATTCTCRGGCTGTTGACCTTCGGCCTTGGCTGGGCGCTGTTTTCGGTGCTGGTGCCGATGGTCGCCATCCTCTACATCTGGAACACCCTGGGCRGTCACGACCAGGCGACGACCGGCATGAAGATCATGGGCATCCGCCTGGAGAAGCTCGACGGCAGCCGCATCGACGGCATGACGGCCGTGGTTCATTCGGTTCTGTTCTGGGCCGRCAACGTCATCCTGACGCCGCTGGTGCTCCTGGTCACGCTGTTCTCCGACCGCAAGCGCACGCTGCATGATCTTTTGCTCGGCACCGTGGTCACCCGCACCGACATCTGACGGTGTCCAGGGCCGCGCAGATCAAACCCCCGCGCCGCCCGCGCTAAAATATGAACAGGTCCACGCCGTCGCGTCAGCACAATCCTGTTGAAATTTTCGCCGGCCGGGCCAAAGGTAGGGCGATTCGCAGGAGCGTTTCCAAGATTAGATGACGCAGCATCCGACCCAGTCGCCGCAGTTCTTCCTGACCGCGCCGTCGCCGTGTCCCTATCTGGAGGGACAGTTCGAGCGCAAGGTGTTCACGCACCTTGTCGGCGACAAGGCGCCGGAGATGAACGACCTGCTCACGCAAGGCGGCTTCCGGCGCTCGCAGAACATCGCTTACCGCCCGGCCTGCGAATCGTGCCGCGCCTGCGTCTCGGTGCGCATCCTGGCACAGGAATTCGACCCCAGCCGCAGCATGCGCCGCGTTGTCCAGCGCAATACCGACCTCGTCGGGGCCATGCATGACGCGCAGCCCTCGACCGAGCAATACTCACTCTTCCGCGCCTATCTGGATGCCCGCCATCGCCGCGGCGGCATGTCGGACATGACCGTGCTCGACTATGCGATGATGGTGGAAGACACGCATGTCGACACCAAGATCATCGAATACCGGCGTCGCGGCCCTGACACTTTCATCACCGGCAAGGGCCATGGCGAACTGATCGCTGTCGCGCTCACCGACAAGATGGCCGATGGGCTCTCGATGGTCTATTCCTATTTCAATCCCGACTTAGAGGACCGCTCTCTCGGCACTTTCATGATCCTCGACCACATCGCCCGCGCCAAGGCGATGGGCCTGCCCCACGTCTATCTCGGCTACTGGGTCAACGGCTCGCGCAAGATGAATTATAAGATGCGCTTCATGCCGCAGGAGCATCTCGGCCCGAAAGGCTGGGAGCGCTACGACCACGAAGCGGTCAGTCGCTAAAACAGTTTTCCCGAACCCGCCCTTTCAAGGGAGAAGCCGGTCTTGCGCGCCCTCGCGCGAGATATGCGCAATCGCGCCGGCCCTTGCTCCCGATTTGTTTCGAGAACGATCACATGTCTTCCCACACCGATCACCAGAAAGGCCTCCTCGTCACCGCCATCGGCGGGCTGGTGCTGAGCATCGATATTCCGCTGATCCGGCTTGCCAATGGCGAGGCCTGGACCATCCTTTTGCTGCGCACCAGCTGCACCTTGGCGGCGGCGCTGATCATGTGGGCCGTCTGGCGCTCGTACAGCAAGAATGCCCCGCAGCTCATACCTGGCTGGCCGGGGCTGGTCGTGGCCGTGATCTACGGGCTCGGCGCGGTCGGCTTCATGACAGCCGTCTATCATACATCGACAGCCGACCTGGTCTTCATCCTGGCCTTCAACACCGTCTTCGCGGCGCTGTTGTCCTGGYTGTTCCTGAAGGAGCGGCCGCGGCCGCTGACCCTCGCCGCGATGGCGCTGATGATCGTCGGCGTCGCCATCATCGTCGGCGATTCCGTGGGCACCGGATATCTGTTCGGCGACCTGATGGCTTTGTGCTCCGCCTTCCTGATTGCCTGCGCCATCACCATCTCGCGTGCCAGCGACAAGGACATGGGCTTCACCGCGCTGATCGGCGTGATCCTGCCTTTCGGGGTGGCGGCGTTCATGGTCTCCAGGACCGGCTTTCAAGTCGACGCCCCCTGGTGGATCATCCTGAACGGCGGCGTCGTCATGCCGATCGCATTCTTCTGCCTCGCCAACGGACCGAAATACATCTCGGGCGCGGAAGTCGCGATGTTCTATCTCCTGGAAACGATCCTGGCGCCGGTCTGGGTGTGGATGATCTTCGCCGAGGCGCCGTCACGCAACAGCCTGATCGGCGGCGGCATCATGATCGTAACGCTGATCGCGCATTCGCTCTGGCAATTGCATGAAGGCCGCAAGCGCCGCGCGGACCTCGCGGTGCATCACCCGGCCTGAATCTTCCTCGGCTCGGCGGCCGCCTCGATCCGGGGCGGTCCACCGGCCTCGTCGGCCACTGGCGGGATCTCGTCCATCAATTCAACCTCGCGCAGCCATTCACGCCAGATGGCGACGAGCAGCGCCATCAATACAGGGCCAATGAACAGGCCGAGGAAACCCATCGTCTTGACGCCGCCGATCAGGCCGAAAAAGGTCGRCAGGAACGGTAGCTTGATCGGGCCGCCGACAAGCTTTGGCCGCAAGGTCTTGTCGACGATGAAGAGCTCGACCGCGCCCCAGATGAAGAGCGCCGCGCCGGCGACCAGCTTGCCGCTGGCGGCGAGGTAGATCGACACCAGGGTGAAAGAGAGCGGCGCGCCGCCCGGGATCAGCGCCATGATGCCGGTGAGAGCGCCGAGCGTGACCGGCGAGGGCACGCCGGCGAGCCAGTAGGCGGTGCCCAGCACAAGGCCCTCGCCGATGGCGATGATGGTCATGCCCGTCACGGTCGAGGAGATGGTTGCCGGCACGACACGCGAAATCCGCTCCCAGCGCGTCGRCAGGATGYGCTCRCCGAGACGATCGATCTGGGCCGCGAAAGACTCGCCGTCGCGATAGGCGAAGAACAGCGCGATCATCATGAACAGAAGCGTCAGCAACAGACCGAAGGCGCTKCCGCCGGCGGCCAGGGCGCCGCGATAGATGGTGCCGATGTTGGAACCGCTGATCAGCTGAATCAATTCGCCGATGCCGCCGGGATGGCCGAGATAGGCCGTCCACTGCTCGTTCAGCCACTCGCCGATCACCGGCATGGTGGCGATCCATTGCGGCGTCACCGCACCGTGGCGATTGGTCTCGATCGCCCAGACGACCCATTCGCGCAGCTCGTTGATGGCATAGGTACCGGCAAGCGCGATCGGCACCACAAGGAAGGTGAGGATAAACAGGATCGCCAAAGTTGCGCCGATGGTGCGGTTGCCGCCGACGGCGGCGAGCAGCCTTCGATAGAGCGGCCAGCTGGCGAAGGYGATGACGAGGGCGGCCAGCACCGGAAACAGGAAACCGTGGAAGAAGTAGACGCCGGCGGCGACGATCAGGACCAGGAGCCAGCGCGCCGCCGACAGCGGCGGAATGACGGCAGCCCTGAGCGGCGTCGACAGGCCGAACAGGCGCTGTCCCGGCTTCTGGATCTCGGCTCGCTTCAACCCGGCGTTTCTCCTCTGCCCGATGGTTCACTGGATATCTATGCACCATCATAGTGCAGCAATCGTGACGATAGTCCAAATAAGCCTTTCCTTCTCCCCTTGTGGGAGAAGGTGGATCGGCGCGCAGCGCCGAGACGGATGAGGGGTGCTCCAGCGGAGTGAGACGCCAAAAACGTCCAAGGAATTTAAGCGCTTATGTCCTAGAGGTCGCGATCCTTCCAACACCCCTCATCCGGCCGAGCTTCGCTCGTCCACCTTCTCCCACAAGGGAGAAGGGAAGGCGGCGCTACCCGAACTTACCCGTCCTCGGGAAACCCTTCGGCACCATGCGGCCGGCGGCGGCCCGCGAGCCGATCCACTCGACCAGTTCCTCGCGCGACTTGGTGAAGGTGCGGTCGGCCGAATCCTGCCAGGTCAACCCCGTCTCCAAAGTGAAGGTCTTCAGGTCCAGCACGCCGCCGTCCTTGTATTTCTGCAGCCGCACGCCCTTGCCGCGCGCCATCTCCGGGATTTCGGCGAGCGGGAAGACCAGCATTTTGCGGTTCTCGCCGACGATGGCGAGATGGTCGCCCGAAACCGGAATGYAACGCTTGGCCTCGTCCGGCGCCTTGACGTTCATCACCTGCTTGCCCTTGCGGGTATTGGCGAMGACCTCTTCCTCCGAAACCACGAAACCGTTGGCGTCGTAGGAGACGAGCAGCAGCTTTCGCTTCGGATCATRGACAAAGGCGGTGACGATGTCCTGATCGTTCTCCATGTCGACGATGATGCGGATCGGCTCGCCATGGCCGCGCCCGCCCGGCAGCCGGTCGGCGCCGATGGTGTAGAATTTGCCGCCGGTGGTGAAGACCAGGATCTTGTCCGTGGTCTGGGCATGGAAGGCAAGCTTCAGGCTGTCGCCTTCCTTGAAGGCGAGTTGCGAATGGTCGGTCAGGTGGCCCTTCATGGCGCGCAGCCAGCCCTTTTCCGATACCACCACCGTCACCGGCTCGCGCTCGATCATCGCATGCGCGATGTCGGTCAGGTCGTGCTCGGGCGCGTCGGCGAACTGGGTACGGCGTCTGCCGAGCTCGGTCTCCGGGCCGAACTTGTCGCGAAGCTGAGCGACTTCCCACTTGATCGTCGCCCATTGCTTGGCGTCCGACGCCAGCAAGGCCTCGATCTGCTTCTTCTCGGCGGTGAGGCCGTCGAACTCCTTGCGGATCTCGATCTCCTCGAGCTTGCGCAGAGCGCGCAGGCGCATGTTGAGGATGGCTTCGGCCTGGTTGTCGGTGAGCGACCAGCGGGCCATCATCACCTRCTTGGGCTCATCCTCCTCGCGGATGATCCTGATGACCTCGTCGATGTTCAGATAGGYGATCAGGTAGCCGGCAAGGATTTCCAGCCGTTTCTCGATCTCGCCGAGCCGGTATTTCGAGCGGCGGACYAGAACCTCGCGGCGGTGGTCGAGCCACTCCTTCAGCACGCCCTTCAGCGACAGGACGTTCGGCACCTTGCCGCGCGACAGCACATTCATGTTGAGCGGGAAACGGCTTTCGAGCTCGGTGAGCTTGAACAGCGATTCCATCAGGATGCCGGGATCGACGGTACGGCTCTTCGGCACCAGCACGATGCGGATGTCCTCGGCGCTCTCGTCGCGGATGTCTTCCAGCAGCGGCAGCTTGCGCGCCATCAGCAGCTCGGCGATCTTCTCGATCAGCCTGGCCTTCTGCACGCCGTAAGGGATCTCGGTGACGACGATGCTCCAGGTGCCCCTGCCCTGGTCCTCCTGGCCCCATTTGGAGCGCACGCGGAAACCGCCGCRGCCCGTCTCATAGGCCTCGAGGATCGAGGCGCGGCTGTCGACGATGATGCCGCCGGTCGGGAAATCCGGTCCCTGGACGAAATCCATCAGCTTCGCCACCGGCGCTTCCGGATGCTCGATCAGATGCAGCGCCGCGTCGCAAAGCTCGGCGGCGTTGTGCGGYGGGATCGAGGTYGCCATGCCGACRGCAATGCCGGAGGAGCCGTTGGCAAGCAGGTTCGGGAAGGCGCCCGGYAGGACGGACGGCTCCTCGTCCTCTTCGTTGTAGGTCGGCCGGAAATCGACCGCGTCCTCGGTAATGYCGGCAAGCAGCTCGCTCGCCACCTCGGTCATGCGCGCCTCGGTGTAGCGCATGGCGGCGGCGTTATCGCCATCGATGTTGCCGAAATTGCCCTGCCCGTCGACCAGCGGGTAGYGCATCGAGAAGTCCTGCGCGAGGCGCACCAGGGCGTCRTAGATCGACTGGTCGCCATGCGGATGGAACTTGCCCATCACGTCGCCGACGATGCGGGCGCATTTGGCAAAACCCTGATCGGGGTTGAGCCGCAAGAGCCGCATGGCATGCATGATGCGGCGATGGACCRGCTTCAGCCCGTCGCGCACATCCGGCAGTGCCCGGTGCATGATGGTCGACAGCGCATAAGCGAGGTAGCGCCGCTCGAGCGCTTCCTTCAGATCGACCGGTTCGATTTTGTCGCCGCCGCCATTGTCATCGGGCGGCAAATGCCTCTTTCCCATGGATTTGGACTAGCCGAGCGGGTGATTCGCGGCAAGCGCCGCGTGAACATCGGCGCATTTCGCCGCTGCCCATAAGCGCAACTGGCGATGTGAAGGATTTCACGGAAGCGGCGCCGCGGCAGCTGCAATTTGCCGCCGATCTGCAACAGGCTGTGGCGGCTTCATCACGCCGGCCAACATCAATCCGTTACATGCGGCCGCTATCTGGCATGCAACGCTCTGGCGAAGGGGCCGCGGCCTTCATGACAAATTCACCGCATCGGACAATGGCTGCCGCCCGGCGTTTGCCTTTCATCGCCATTTTCGACAAATGTGCCGGGAAATGCCTTTTTCCCGTCCCGTTCGTCACGGAATGGTGATGAAGCAGGTTTCAAACAAATTTCTTCATAGCCAAATCAGGACAGGGAACTCGCCATGACAATCCAACGCTCGACGCTCAAGAAACTGGCCTTTTCGACCTTTCTGCTGACGCTGCCGCTCAATGCGGCCTTCGCCGCCGATCCGGCGGTGGCCGAACGGATCAAGGCAGCCCTTGCCGCCCAGGGCGTCGACATTTCCTGGACCGGCGTGTCCGGCGACGATTCGAACGCCACGCTGCAGGGCGTTTCCATCAAGCCGGCGGCCGAGAAGGACGTGCTGCCCATCGGCGACGTCAAGCTGGAAGGGGTCAGCGAAGCCAATGGCGGCTATGAGATCGCCACCGTCTCGACCTCGCCTTTCGAACACAGCAAGGACGGCGTGACGCTCAATCTCAGCCCGGTGGTCATCCACGGCATGAAGGTCCCGGCCGAGGGCGGCACCGATCCGCTGGGCTCGCTGATGATGTACAAGTCGGCGGAGCTCTCCAACATGACGGTCAAGGTCGGCGACAAGACGGCGTTCGCGATGGACGGGCTTGCCGTCCAGATCACACCGCCGGCCGAGGGYAAGGCGATGGACTTCACCGCCAACACCGAAAAATTCACCGCCGACCTGTCGCTGGTCGACGACCCCAAGTCGAAGGAAGCCATCGAGGCGCTGGGCTACCAGAACATCTCCGGCAACATTGCGATGGCCGGAACCTGGCAGCCGAGCGACGGCAAGATGGAGCTGACGAAATATGACATCTCGGTCGAGAATGCCGGCACGCTCGGCATGACCTTCAATCTCGGCGGCTACACGGTCGACTTCATCAAGTCGATGCAGGCCATGCAGAAGCAGCTCGCCTCGCAGCCTGAAGGCGCCGACAAATCGGCGCAGGGCATGGCCATGCTCGGCCTGATGCAGCAGCTTTCCTTCAACGGCGCCTCGGTGCGCTTCGAAGACGATTCGCTGACCGGCAAGGTGCTCGACTATGTCGGCAAGCAGCAGGGCATGTCGGGCAAGGACGTCGCCAACCAGGCCAAGGCGATCGTGCCGTTCGGCATGGCGCAGCTCAACAATCCCGAGCTGACGGCGGAGGTTTCCACAGCAGTCAACACCTTCCTCGACAATCCGAAGAGCCTGGAAATCTCGGCCGAGCCGCCGTCGTCGGTGCCGTTCGCGCTGATCATGGCCGGCGCCATGTCCAACCCGCTGGACCTGCCGAAGACGCTGGGCGTCAAGGTCAAGGCAAACCAGGACTAACCGAATACGTCAGCTCCAAACGAAAAGCCCGGCAGCGATGCCGGGCTTTTTGTCGGGTCGATTCATCGAGAAGAAAGAAAGGCTTGGCTCTGATTCCTAGCCTTCCTTCTTCGTCACCGCGACGCGCAGCGACAGCTCGCGCAGCTGCTGCGGGGTGGCTTCCGACGGCGCGTTCATCAGCAGGTCGTAGGCCTGCTGGTTCATCGGGAACATGGTGATCTCGCGCAGGTTCTTCGCCCCTACGAGCAGCATGACGATACGGTCGACGCCGGCCGCCATGCCGCCATGCGGCGGCGCGCCATACTGGAAGGCGCGATAGAGGCCGCCGAAGCGCTCTTCCACCGTCGCGCGGTCCAGGCCGACCATCTCAAAGGCCTTGACCATGGTTTCCGGCAGATGGTTGCGGATGCCGCCTGACGCGATCTCGAAGCCGTTGCAGACCATGTCGTACTGGAACGCCTTGATGCCGAGCGGCTCCTGGCCATTCAGCGCATCGATGCCGCCCTGGGGCATGGAGAACGGGTTGTGGGCGAAGTCGATCTTCTTCTCGTCCTCGTTCCATTCGAAGAACRGGAAGTCGACGATCCAGCAGAGCTCGAACCGCTCGCGGTCGACGAGGTTCAGCTCCTCGCCGGCGCGGGTGCGCGCGGCGCCCGCGAAGCTGACGAACTTCTTCGGGTCGCCAGCGACGAAGAAAGCGGCATCGCCGTCGGCAAGGCCGAGCTGCTGGCGGATCGCCTCGGTGCGCTCCTCGCCGATGTTCTTGGCGATCGGACCGGCGCCTTCGAGTTTCTCGCCCTCCTTGCGCCAGAAGATGTAGCCCAGCCCGGGCTGCCCTTCGCCTTGCGCCCAGGAATTCATGCGGTCGCAGAAGGCGCGGCTGCCGCCGGTCTTGGCGGGAATCGCCCAGACCTCCGCCTTCGCGTCGTTGGCGAGGATGTTCGCGAACACCTTGAAGCCGGAATCGCGGAAATGATCCGAGACCGCCTRCATCTCGATCGGGTTGCGCAGGTCCGGCTTGTCGGTGCCATAGGTGCGCATCGCCTCGTCATAGGGAATGCGGCGAAATTCCTGYGTTACCGGCTTGCCGGCGGCGAATGTTTCGAAGACGCCGCGAAGCACCGGCTCCATGGTGGAGAGCACGTCGTCCTGCTCGACGAAGCTCATCTCGAGGTCGAGCTGGTAGAACTCGCCCGGCAGGCGGTCGGCGCGCGGGTCCTCGTCGCGGAAGCAGGGCGCGATCTGGAAATAGCGGTCGAAGCCGGACACCATGATCAGCTGCTTGTACTGCTGGGGGGCCTGCGGCAGCGCGTAGAAGGTGCCAGGATGGATGCGCGACGGCACCAGGAAGTCGCGCGCGCCTTCCGGCGACGAAGCGGTCAGGATCGGCGTCGAGAACTCGGTGAAGCCGACCTCCCCCATGCGCTTGCGCATCTCGGCGATGATCTTGGTGCGYGCAACGATGTTCTTGTGCAGCGTCTCGCGGCGCAGGTCGAGGAAGCGGTATTTCAGGCGGATGTCTTCGGGGTACTCCGGCTCGCCGAACACCGGCAGCGGCAGCTCCTTGGCGGCCGACAGCACTTCGATCTCACGCGCGAAAATCTCGATCTCGCCGGTCGGCAAGTTGGTGTTGACGGTCTCGGGCAGGCGCGCCTTGACCTCGCCGTCGACGCGGATCACCCATTCGCCGCRCACGGTCTCGGCGACCTTGAAGGCCGGCGAATCCGGATCGGYGACGATCTGGGTCAGGCCGTAATGGTCGCGCAGGTCGATGAAAAGCAGCCCGCCATGGTCGCGCACGCGATGCACCCAGCCCGACAGGCGGACGGAATTGCCGACGTCGGTCTTTCTCAACTGGGCACAGGTGTGGCTGCGGTAACGATGCGTGGTCATGGGTAAAGTCCGGAAAATTGCGGGCATCTGCCCGGCTCGAAAATTGGCGCGAAAAGCGCATGAGAGGCCGGCTTTGTCAAGGCAAGCGGTCACACAGGCGCGCTTCGGTCGTCAGGCAAAGTGGATTTGCGCGCCCCGGCTTTGGAAATCGGCGAGCGTGGCGGCAGGCGCGGTCTTTTCCACCACGAGATGGCGGATCGCGTCCGYCCCCGCCACGCGATAGGGCGCCGCTGTCGCGAGCTTGTCGTTGGTGACGGCAATGACTATGCCGGCGCTGTTTTTGACCATGGCGCGCTTGACCTCGGCTTCGGCCGAATCGAAGGCGGTAACGCCGCGCGCGACATCCAGCCCGCAGGAGCCCAGAAAGAACAGATCCGCGTCGAGCTGCGCCACGGCGGCAAGCGTGTCGGCRCCCACGCAGGTGCCGAGATCGGGCACATAGCGGCCCCCGAGCACAATCAGTTCGACCAAACGACGATCGGCCAGCGCCGAGGCGACGCCCAGCGAATTGGTGGCAATGGTCAAATCCATGTCGCGCGGGATCGCCCTGGCGATCGCCTCGTTGGTCGTGCCGCCGTCGATGAACAGCGACTGCCCCGCCACAAGAAGCCCAACCGCCGCCTTCGCAAGGCGTGCCTTCTCCTCGACCGCATGACCGCTGCGCTGGCCGACGCTCGCCGCGGCAAAGGGCGCCGAAGCGATCGCGCCGCCATAGACGCGGCGCAATTGCCCGGCTTTCGCCAGCTCGCGCAGATCGCGGCGCACCGTGTCTTCTGACACGCCGAAACGGCTGGCCAGCTCACCAGCCAGCACCTTTCCATCCGCCGCCAACTGGTCCCGAATAAGTTGATGCCGTTCTTCGGTGAGCATGCATGATCCTATTTATTTTTGCATGTTATTGCATGCTTTGCCTGTTCATGCAAGAAACGGAGTTGTGAGCGAGCCTAGGCGTTCGCCCGCCATATCTCCTTGTTGGATTGTCCGTGATGACCCTTGGCCTGAAACTCGCCCCTCAGCATCGCGTCTATGCCGGCTTTGCGATCTATTCCTTTGCCATGGGCAACATCTTCCCGCGCCTGCCCGACATCAAGCGAGCCATGGGGATCGAGGACGGCACGCTCGGGCTCGCCCTGATCGGCACGCCGATCGGCACACTGGTCGCGCTGACGCTGGCGACGCCGATCCTGGAGCGCGTCGGCTTTCGCCGCGCGCTGCTTTGGCTGGTGCCGCTGCTTGCGCTTGCCTATTCCATTGCGGTGCATGCACCGGGCCCGGCGTCTCTGTTCCTGATGCTGCTTCCGGTCGGACTGATGATCGGCAGCATCGAGATCATCTTGAATGTCGAGGCCGACAGGACCGAGTTCCTGCTGAAGCGACGCATCATGAACCGGGCGCATTCATTCTGGAGCATCGGCTTTTTCGGCGCCGGGCTGTTCGGCGGCGCGCTGGCGCATCTCGGGCTGTCGCCGCAACTGCATCTGGCGCTGGTGGCGCCGATGGTAGCCGTTGCCATGGCGCTGTTCCTCGGCGGCTTCCAACCGGCGCCCGCACGTTTCGCCACGACCGGCGACAAGGCGCCGGTGTTCGCCCGGCCGACGCTGCCGATCCTCATCCTCGTCGCGGTGACGCTGTCGGCAATGCTGATGGAAGGCGCAAGCATGGACTGGTCGGCGATCTATATGCGCACCGTATTCGACTCCGGTCCGTTCGTTGCCGGCATCACCGTGGCGCTGTTCGCCTTCTCACAGGCGACCACGCGGTTCTTCGCCGACAGCTTTGTCGACCGCCACTCGCCGAGCGGCGTGGCGCGCGTGCTGTTGGCGACGATGATGGTCGGCGTCTTCATCGTCTTCTTCTCGCCTCTGCCCTTCGTCTCGATGCTGGGCTTCGCGCTTTTGGGCATCGGCAGCAGCGCCATCTTCCCGCTGGCGATCTCGGCGGCGGCTCAGCGCACCGACCGTCCCGCGGCGATCAATGTGGCGGCGCTGTCGCAGATCTCCTTCGTCGCCTTCCTGCTTGGGCCGCCGCTGCTCGGCTTCGTGTCGGACCATTGGGGCATACGCTCGGCCTATGGCATCGGCATACCGTTCATCGTGCTCAGCCTGGCGGCCGCGGGCGCGCTTGGCCGTCGGCCATCCTCGAACGCTGTAACGGACGGAATAGGATCCGGCGCGACAGGAGAGCGAGCACCGGCGCGCGCCTACGAGGCATGAGCGGCTYGCCCGGCAACGCCGCCTAGCGGAGCGGGCCGCGACATCGCAGCTTGGCGCACAGGCACGCGACGCGATTTCGCATGGGAGAACCCGGCGATCGGCCACCGCTTACGTTGCGGCGGCTTGACGAAAGCGCGCGCGGCTGAAATTGAAAGAGGCCTAATACTGTGYCAAAAGCGATTTGATGCGCGTCATCACGACACAAGAAGAACTCGAGAGCGTTGTCGCGGCGTTCGAAAAGTCGGAATTCGTTACCGTCGATACCGAATTCATCCGCGAGACGACCTTCTGGCCGATCCTCTGCCTGATCCAGATCGCCGCGCCTGGGATCGAGGCGCTTATCGATCCGTTGGCGCCCGGCATCGACCTGAAGCCGTTTTTCCGGCTCATGGCCAATGAAGCGGTGCTGAAGGTCTTCCACGCGGCGCGCCAGGACATCGAAATCATCGTCCATCTCGGCGATCTGGTGCCGCATCCGGTGTTCGACACGCAGGTGGCGGCCATGGTCTGCGGCTTCGGCGACAGCGTTTCCTACGACCAGCTCGTGCAGAAGGTCACCGGAGCCCGGCTGGACAAGTCCTCGCGTTTCACCGACTGGCGGCACCGGCCRCTCTCCGACAAGCAGCTCGAATACGCGCTTGCCGATGTCACCCATCTGATCAAGGTCTTCCAGCATCTCAGCGCCGAGCTGAAACGCGAGGATCGCGCGCACTGGCTGAAGGAGGAGATGGATATCCTCACCTCGCGCGAGACCTACGATCCGMACCCCGAGGACGCCTGGAAGCGGCTGAAGATGCGGCTGCGCAAGCCGCAGGAGCTGGCGATCGTGCAGGCGGTGGCCGCCTGGCGCGAGCGTGAGGCGCGCGAGCGCGACGTGCCGCGCGGCCGCGTGCTCAAGGACGATGCAATCTACGAGATCGCGCAGCAGGCGCCGCGCGACGCGGCAGCGCTCGGCAAGCTGCGCACCACGCCGAAAGGCTGGGAACGCTCCGCTACGGCAACCGCCCTGCTCGGCGCGGTCAACGCCGCCCTTGCCTTGCCCAAGGACGCGATGCCTAAACTGCCGAAAAGCGTGCAGCCGCCGGAGGGATCGAGCGCGGCGGCGGAACTGCTCAAAGTGCTGCTCAGGATCGTCGCCGAAAAGGAAGGCGTCGCCRCCAAGGTGCTGGCCTCCAGCGACGATATCGACCGCATAGCAGCCGAAGGCGACGAAGCCGACGTGGCGGCGCTGCAGGGCTGGCGGCGCGCCGTTTTCGGCGAGCAGGCGCTGAGGCTGGTGCGCGGCGAGATCGGCATCAAGTTCGACAAGCGCAGGATCGCGGTGTTCGACCTGTAGCCTCTCCTTCTCTCCTTGCGGGAGAAGGCAGAGCCTCCCTCACACCGCCCCCAGCAAGTGCAGCGCGAACCAGATCCAGGCGACGAAAAGTATGCCGGCRCCGAGGAAAAACGCGCGGCTGCGGTGCAGCACATAGTTTCTGTCGAGATGCACCCAGGCGTGAACATAGCGTGAGATTATGAAGAGCCACATCAGCGCCAGCGTCAGATAGTTCACGCCGTTGGTGACGAACAGCGCCAGGCACAGAACGTGGAACAGAACCGGCAACTCGAACTGGTTGATCAGGTTGTTGGCGACAGTGATGCTCGAGGCYGGCTCGGTCGAGCGAACCTTGTACTGGCTAACCCTGGCCTCGCCCGACTTCACCGCGAGATAGCGCCGCTTTAGCATCACCAGATAGACGATATAGACCAGGAGCACATGCGCCAGCATCGRCCAGAAGATGGCGGTCTGGCGCATTTCTCCCTCAGCGCCGCCGCTGCCCGGCCAGCGCGAAGACCGCGATGACGAAGACCGGGATCGCCAGCAGCGCGAATTTGGTGACGGTCAGCGAAGAGGCGAAGGCCAGCGAATCGGGATTGGCCAGCTGGAAATCGGAGAGCAGCCGGGCCAAGGMAAGATTCTGGGCATAGTCGGCGGCCGTATAGGGCAGCACCAGCACGAGCGCGAACAGGGCCTGCACCTGCGCCGGCATGGCGCGGAACGTGCTGAGCCGCCGCCCGAAGGCAAGGATGAGGCTGACCAGCGTCAGCGACAGCAGCGCCGGGAACAAGAGATCGAAGGTCAGATAATGCCAGACGATGATGATCTCGCCGCCGCGCCGGCCGAGCGCGGTGAGCCAGGCCATGCCTTCGTCAGGCGTGAAGCCGGCGACGCGCATGTCGAGCGAGAACAGGCCGCCGCTCAAGCGCTGGAAATAGAGAAACTCCAGCGCCGTCATGACGAGGAATAGCGCAATCGAAGCGATAGAGAGCGCCGCCGCGTGACGCGACAGCCGCAGCACCGCCGCGCTCAAATCACGCCACAGTCCCCGCTGGCGGTCGGACTGATCGGCCTCTCGATCAAAGTCCGCCCGGGTAATTTGGGCTTTCGCGGAGCCCGGATCGCTCAACGCCTTGCCGCTCAACGGACTCTGGCTCCGATCCTCATAAGCCATTGATTCTGTCCATTCCGTTGCCTTCCCGGTAGATACCACTCTTTACCTTCACCCTACCGACATTTACCATTGGCTCCGCTGACACAGTGCTGACACGGCACAAAGATCTGACGGCGGGCGCGATGGCTGCAACTCTTGTTTCAGACAGACATATATCTCGACTGCCGATTCCTTCAAAGGGCCAAGCCCTCTTCTGGGACGGAGATGCACCTGGTTTTGGCGTTCGTGTCACGGCGAGCGGCGCCCGGAGCTTCGTCTTCAACTACCGCGTCCGCGGCACTGGTAAAGAGCGGCGGTACACGATCGGCTCAACGTCCGATTGGAAGGTCGCCATCGCGCGGCAGGAGGCCAAGCGCCTCCGCAAGATTGTCGACCTCGGCGGAGATCCGCTTGGYGAGCTGGAGGCGTCGCGCGAGAAAGCCGCCCAGGAACGCATCCGCAGCAAGACTGTGAACGACCTCATCGATCGGTTTAAAGAGGAGCGCCTGCCGGACCTTCGGCCCGCAACCCGCAAGTTCTATGGCTACGCTTTCACCAACCACATCGGGTCGGCGATCGGCAAGAAGCGTGTGGACGACGTCGAGCGGACCGACGTCGAGAAGCTTTTCAGGAAGCTCACGGCGCTCGGCCAGCGCCACCAGGCCAATCAGTGCATCGTGATCGCCGGCGTCCTGTTTCGCTATGCCATCGATTGGGGTTGGCGAACCGGTGAAAATCCGGCCCGCGGCATCGACAAGAATCACCTCTCGGGACGAGAGCGCTACCTCCTGCCGGCCGAGAGCAAGCGTCTGGCAAAAGCGCTCGAGGCTCTCGAAGATCGGCAGGCGGCCGCTATCTTGAAGGTGCTGYTCCTCACCGGAGCCCGGGTTGGTGAAACATGCAAGATGCGCTGGGACCAGATCGACTTCTCGCGCGCCACCTGGACCAAGCCCGCCAGCGTCACGAAGCAGAAGCGTGACCACCGGCTGCCATTGACGGCGCCGGTCCTCGACGTGCTCACGAAGATCAAGAAGGAGCAGTCGCCGAAATCGGAGTGGGTGTTTCCCGGCCGGAGCAAGGAAGGTTATCGGAACGACGTGCGCAGCGCCTGGGCGGCCGTTCTCAAGGCGGCCGAGATCGATCAGCTGCGAGTGCACGATCTACGCCACAGCTTTGCCAGCACCCTTGTCAGCAGCGGCTACAGCCTCCCGATGATCGGCGCCGCTCTTGGGCACGCCAGCACGACCACGACTCAGCGCTACGCGCACCTTGCCGACGATCCGCTTCGCGAGGCAATGACGAGGGCTGCCGACTTGATCGAGGCCGCGGCACAAGCAGACGCGCAAGATGATTTTCACGCGTCAAAATGAAAACGGGTAGTTCATTATCTTCAGTGCGGCCATCTAATTCACGTGATTTTTGAGCATCTTGGCTGCTGCTCGGCGGGTGTTGTCAGCACATAGTCAGCACGCGCCATCCATCTGTCGATAACTGACCAACAGCCTCTTGATCTTTACCCATTTTCGGCCGTACGTTCGCCCCATCGAAGGGACTGAGCCGAGCCACCGCTTTTTAAAAGCACGCTCTGACCCTTCGGCGTTTGTCCTACAGACGTCAGCCGACCGAAGCCCGCAAAGGGCGGTCCGCGACCCGATGGTTCCAGAGAACATTTCCAGTTCACTGCGCCCGTYGGCTTGATCTGYATCGCCATGGGCGCCCAAGAGGAGCCTACGACGGTGGATTACAATATTTTCGATGAATGGCCGACAGAGACCGAATTCGCGAAAGCGAACGGCCTGACGAAGCGCCAGGTCGCGCGGATGCGATCGAGGAAGGATGGCCTCCCCTTCGCCAAGCGAGGCAAGGAAATCATCATTCACGTTCCGACGGCGCGGGAGTGGCTCAAGAAGCGCTTGATCACGCCGAATCCCTCTCGCGAGGGGCGGGCATGAAGGCGGATCTTACCCCTCCCGAGCACGAGCACTCCGCCGCCATCGACGTGGCTGTGGAATGGCTCTCCCAGAATCCTCGCGACCGGATCGGCCGGCCGATCGTCCCCCTGTTGCGCGAAAGGTTCGGCTTGTCGGCGGTCGAAGCCTGCGAGGTCTGTCGGGAGGCCAACCTCGCGATGRCACGCGCTGCATGAGGACGAGCGCCAAGGAGGAGCATCCCAAGCGACGGTTCTTCGATTGGGCGAACACCGTCTCGGTCAAGAATCCTGGTCACCGGAAGGGAACGAAGACCAGCGCCATGGCGCGCCGGGCTGTCCTCAAGGTCATTGTCGAGCTTTGCGATGTGAAGGGTGAAACCTTCCATGGGCAGCAGACCATCGCAGAGCGCGCTTCTTGCGCAGAGATTACCGTCCGGCGGGCCTTGGCCGAGTTGGAGGAACTCGGTTTGATAACCCGTAGCTATCGGTACGACAAGCGAGGCAAGCGGACCTCGGATTTGATCCGACTAGCGGTCGCATTGATCGGTAGTGGAGAGCAGACTACCGATCAATCTGTAGTCGACTACCGGTCAGATAGTTCGTCACTACCGGTCAATGGGACCGGGGAATCTATAAGGGAATCTTCAAATGAATCTTTTCCCCCTTCGGGGGCGGCAGGGGGAGGAAAAAATAAATTTGGATTTTCGGGAACAAGGGGGTGCCGGCTCCCCGAGGATTTTGAGCCAGACCATGCCGACGCCACGATCGCTGGCCTATCACCTTCCGAGCWTGCGCACGAGGCCGCTAAGTTCCGCGATTATTGGATCGCTCAGCCTGRCCAGAAGGGCGTCAAAGCCGACTGGCGAGCGACCTGGCGCAATTGGTGCCGCAGAGCTGTTGAGGATCGAGACAACCGGTCTTCCAATGGAAGGCGGAATTTTGCCGACGTGGCACGGGATCATCTGTCAGGCCGAAAACAGACTGTTGGCCAACAGGCCAGGGATGAACTCAGGCGCGCATTCGGAGTGGATGCGCTAAGGCGCGCCTTCGACGACATCGAAGATGTACCACCTGTGCGAGCGCGTAATGTCGGTGAATCTGCGCGCCTCGAACTTCAACGCAGAGGTGAATATTACGCTGTCGWTGACCGCCCGAGCATCCCCGCCCCTTCCGTTGCGGAGACGGTGCCAACGAACATAGGCACGGTGCTAAAGACCATCGAAGGGATCCTGCAAATCGGCTCCGATAATCGCGAGACGTTGACGAGTTGGCTGACCCGGCTCGACGGACTGCCAGAGAGCGAAATGACCGAGGAGCACCGCCAGCGTGCCGCCGAGATACGGCGCCGGGTCATGTCCAAGGTGGGAGGCTCGGATGAAGCGGCAGCTTGAGTTGGATTTGCGGGCCAAGGTCCTGACGTTTCCGCTCTCGAGGCAGGCGGCCGAGGTCCGCGAGGTCGCGCGCCGGCTGGACGCCACGCACGGCGACGACGCGAAAACATACTGGCGCAGCGTCGTCGCGGACCTGGATCGCCGCCTGTCGGCCCATGGTCTTGCGCGAGAACAGATCGACCGTGAGCTGTGGGCGTTCTTCGATGCTGTCCAAATGGAAATGCTGCGCCAATACGGCGGCGACGCGCCGCAGAAAGGGCACACCAGGTGAACCAAGCAGAATTCATCAGACGAGAGCGAGCCGCCCAGCATCGACGGGACGGCTTCGAAGAGCGGGTCGCCTCGAGGACGTCCGAGGCCCGGGCTCGCGTCGCAGCAATCTACGCCAAGTTCTGCGCGCAGCATGCGGCCTCGAAGGGCGAGCGCCCCGAACGGTCCGACCGTCCGCGCGCGCGAGGCGACCAATGAACCGGACTGGAAAGGGTGGCACGCTCCCGAAGCTGACCAACCAGGACGCCGCTCGCGTGGTCGAGGCGCTACGCGCCCACGCTGGCATCAAGACGGCCGCCGCGGCTGCGCTCAAGGTCGGGAAGACGACGTTGTATGCCTTCCTCAAAGCACATCCCGACGTGATGGAAGCCGCGGCCGATGTCGACGAGGAGATCCTAGACCTCGCCGAGAGCGAAGTCGCGAAAGCCATCCGCGCCGGCGACATGGCGACGGTCCGCTGGTTCTTGGAGCTCAAAGGCAAGGACCGCGGCTACGTCCGGCGCGTCGAGAACACCGGCAAGGATGGCGGCCCGATCCAGACGCGGCAGAAGCCAGACCTCAGCGAGATCTCCGACGAAGAACTCGAAATCCTCGGGCGGATCACGGCGAAGCTCGAAGGCAAGTCCTGGCCTCAATAACCGTTTCGGTTACAACTTCATTCGAAGTGCATAACCAAAACGGTTACATATACTGTAACCAAAACGGTTATGTTACTTGCGTAATGTTTCACGTGGGACGGGAAAACTGCAATCCATATAAAAATTTGGCCTTGAACATTCAGTGTTCATCTGACCTAATCCAGCAGAGAAAGGGTGAGGTCRATCGGCTCATGACGAAACTCAGCGTCGGCGCAGTGAAGGAAGCGCTCAGCAAGTTCGGCGGCAACAAGGCCCATGCGGCACATGAACTCCAGGTGGCGCGAGGCACTTTGTACGCGTTCATCGACAGGACACCCGAGTTGCAGGCGTTCGCATGCGAGATCGGCCAAGACATCGCTCTCGCGAACTGTTTGCCCATAGCGCTGCGCCGCGGCGAGGTTTCTGCCGAGGACAGGGAGCAGCTTCGAAATCTGCTTTGCCGATGCCTCAAGACGGAGGCCCGCGCCGCCTGACCAAAAATGGCCCGCCGTGATGGCGCGCCCGTCCCCAGAAGGAAAGACCATGAAAATCATAACGAAGATCAGGGATGTGATCAGCGGCGCCAAGGCCCAGRCCGAGGCGTTGCGCGCTGAGGCCAACCAGGTCGATGAGTCCTATCGCACCACCCTGGTCGAGCTTGGCAAGCTGCACCACGCCAAGGAGCGCTTGCTGATGGACCTGTCGAAGGTGAAGGCCGGTCAGCAGCCGGGGGAAAGCCGCGACGCCTATGCGAAACGCATGTGGGAACTCGGTCAAGCCGAGCGACAGGTGAAGGAAATCGACCGGCAGATCGCCCGATGCAACACCCGGCTCGGTGAAATCGAGCGTGAGCGTGTCCGGCTCCGCAAGGAGCGCAAGGAGGCGGCCGCTACGACTGCGTTGRCCGAATCGACCGACGGCGCCGAAGCTCTCGCCGCGCTCGCCGACGCCAAGAAGATCGTTGAGGATTTGGAGGCCAAGCGCGAGGCGGCGGCGCGCCACACCAACAAGCTCGCCGAGGAGCGCGCGGCGATCAGCCTGCAGGCACACACAGGCGACGAGAGCGCCCGGCAGCGCCTGGACGCCATCCATATCGAAATCGGCCGTCAGGACTCAGAAGCGGCCAGCCTCGAGGCTGCACTTACCGAAGCGCGCGCGAAGGTCCGGAGCGCCGAGGCCGCCGTAGGGCACCAGGAGGCCGCCCGCCGGGAAAGCGAGGTCGCGCGGATCTCCGGGCTCGTCCTCACCGAGAGCGCCGCATTCGATGCCGCCGCCGGCGCGATGGTTGCTGCACTTCGCCAGCGGACCCATCTCATCATGGCGCTGGCGAAGCTTGGCGTCGACACCAGCGTCAGGAACCACCTGACSTCCGCAATGGCGGTGAACCGCGCGCTGGCCCGCGCCGGGATGAAAGACTTCGCTGACTTCGATGCCGGCGGCAACGCCGGACACCAGCGCAGCCTCGCCGACTACGATTCACTCCACATCGGCAGGTCGTCGACCGCGCCGCGCGCGGCATAAGGAGGGCACAGCATGTCACTCACAGTCGAAAAAGCAGCGATCGATACGGCCTGGGCGACACTCCAGACCGCCGTCGGCGCCTACTTGAGCGCCGGTGGCTCGCCCTGGTCGGCCGCGTTCTGGCTCCTCGCCCAGGTCGCCAACATCGACCCTCGCATCGCTAAGGTTTGCGATGGGCAGGCCGACAAGGCGATCAGCGCCCGGCAGAATCGCGCGACCACCTTCGCGGCGATGAACGAACGTCCGAAATAAGGAGGGACCGCGACATGACCGCATTTGATTTCAACGCTTCTCTCGCGAAGCAAGCGCATCAGACCTTCGACGCTGCCGTCGCCTTCATCCAGAAGCGCGATGACTGCCCGCCGCTGAATGCGATCTTCAAGGCCATGACCGAACATCCGGACCTTTACGAGGCCTCCGCAAAGGCACCGCCGGTGGTGGCGAAGAAGATCGAGAAAGCAGTCGACGATCGCATCGCGAAGGCGAGCAAAGCCATCGACGACATCGCGGCCGAAATTCGTCGGCCGGACGAGAGCTTCGAAACAGCCTATGCCCGAGCGCTCGACCAGCGACCGGATCTGTACACGGCATATAAAGCTGCCCATGTGGCGGCTCAGAAGGCGTCCGGTAACTGATCATCATGGCCGGGGCCCTCACGCATTTGCCTCTGACGGGCGTCTTTGTCAGAACCTCCTTCGGGAAAAAAGCTGGGCGGCGTCGGGCGCCGCCCAGCATCTCCTCACAGCCAAAGGGTGCCTGATATGGAAGTGGCTGGCAGCGTCGTCATCACGATCGGGGGCGACCTCTCCGCGCTTGAGGYCGCCTTGGCGAAGGGACGCGAGCAGGCGGCGGCGTTCGAAGCCCAGGTCAGCGCGAAGTTGAGTGCGCCCGCTATGTCGGCCGGCCTGGCCAAGATCGCCAGCCTCGTCGAGCAGAACAATACCTTGCTCGCGAAACTGACATCATCGGGCACCGCCGCCAGCGCCACGATGACCAAACTATCTGCTGCGACCACGGAAACCGCAGCGACCTTGGCGGCTGTTTCCAACGCTGCCAAGGCCACCAGTGCACAACTCAGCACGCTTGGATCGGGCGGCGCGGCCTTCACTGCCGGCACGATCTCGGCCAAGGAGTTTGCGGCTGCGCTTGAGGCCACGGGCGGCAACCTTTCGAAGATCACACCGCAGATGCTCGGCATGGCGGCGGCCGAAGATGCAGTCGCCGTCTCGACGGAAGCGGCCACAGCGGCTTTTCGTGGCCTGACCGAAGCGCAAATCCAAGCATTTGCCGCCCAGCAGGAAGGCGCGAATTTCAACCGCGCCCTGAATGAAAGCTTCGGCCTCATCAACTCGAGCACGAAGTCGGCCCGCGATAGCGCCAGCGTCTTCCGAGAAATGGCCGTCGCCGAGGATGCGGTGGCGGTATCGAGCCGCGGCGCGGCCGCCGGCATGGAAGCGGTCGGGGTTGCGTCATCGCATGCCGCTGGCCTTGGGGCGGGTGTTACGCGCGAATTTTCGGTGCTCGGCGCCGAGGTGRCGCGCGGCAATTTCAGCCGCATTYCCGGTTCGCTGATCGTGCTCAACGAGCGCCTGGTCTCGACCGGCACCGGCGTCCTCACGCTAGGCAACATGATGAAGGCGTTCGGCGGCTTGGCCGAAGTGATCTTCAACCCCTATGTGATCGGCTTCCTCGGCCTCACCATCGGTCTCGATCTGGCAATCAAGGGCTTCGACAAACTCACATCGAGCGGGCGCGACCTGGCGACTCTCCTCAAGGAGCAGAGGGAGGAACTGGACGCCCTCGGCGCGGCCTATGGCAACGCCGCGGCGCAGGCCAAGGCCTTTGCGGTCGGCGGAATCAACTCCTTCAGCATAGCGTCCTCGGAGACCCTGCACGGCCTGCAGCTGGAGATCGCCAGCAAGACCAAGGATCTGACGTCGACCCTGGGCTACCAGGGTGGCTTCGACAGCAGCAATCCGTTCCAAATCTACGACGACTTCAAGCCGTTCGAAGACGCGATCAACCACCTTCGCGAAACTGCCGCGGYCGGCACACCCGACATCCTCGGCTTCAAGAAAATGGTGGAAGACCGCTGGGCGCTCGATCCGAACAATGAGGCCCTCACCAAGTCAGCCGCCGAGCTCGAGAACCTGGTGAAGGATGCCCTCGGCGCTTCCGTCGCCCTGCAGCAATTGAAAATCGCCCAGGATCAGTTGCGCGGACGCGGCGACGAGGGCGCCAACATGATTGCCAACATGATCTCGGCCGGCAACGCTGCCGCCGAGGCCTTGAAACGCGTTGAAGATAGCGCCGGCACCCAGGGCCTGACGGCCTATGCCAGGGCGATCGCCAACATCAATCGGGAATTCGACGACGCCGTTGTGAAGGCGCATGCATCTGGCGCGGCGCTCGAGACGTTCAATCGGGCGCGCTATCTCGCCGTCCAGGAAGAAAGCCTGAAATCGCTCAGCGAGATCAGCTTCGATCAGCCGATCGCGGGCGCGAACGCGCTCGGCGCGGCCATCACCGGCGTCGGGAGTGCCGCCGCTGGCGTCAAGGTCGAGCTCGGCGGCATGGCGGCGCCGATCGTCAATATCACCCAGCTTTTCGGCCGGGCGAAGCTCGACCAGTTGATCGGCCTCGAATCCGCGACCAAGCAATTCGAGGACATGAAGCTGAAGATCGTCGACATCAACAGCCAGCTCGACATCCTCAGCCATCAAGATCCGGCCTCGATCTTCGGCACTGGAGCCCAGGGCGGCGCCGCCGACATCGCCGGCGCCTACAACGCGATCGACGCGATCTTCAAGCGCTACGATTCGGGGAACATGTCGGTGAAAGCCGTCCATGATGCAATCGAGCAGGTTCGCGCAAGCCTGGTTGCGCTCGGCGGCGACAACGCGAGCGTCAATGCCTTCGTCAACGCCATCGTCAACGGTGAAATGCGAGTGCGACAGCTCAACAGCGATGTTCAGCAGCTCGGGCACAGCATCACTACCCTGCCAAACAAAACAGTCACGATCACCGTTCGCACGCAGCGCATCGGCAGCGGCACGCAGTCGCTCTACGACGTGCCCGGCGGCACCGTCGGCGTTACGCGCTATGGCGGCAATCCAGGGGATCAGAACGGTCCTTCCATGACTGCCTACGAGGTCGCCGCCAGCGGCTACGGAAGCATGGGCGGATCGGGATCGCCCGGCACCACCACGGTCAACGTGACCCGCTTCTCGAGCGCCGTGCTGGCGGCCGGCGCGGAAATTCGCGCCGACGCGAGGCAGACGGCCGGCGCCTTCAGCGAAGTCGGCACAGCGGCAGGGGATGCAGCCAGCCAGGGCATGGGCGTCATAAAATCACTATCGGACAGCGCTCAGTCGTCGATCCAGCAGGTCTWTGGTGTCGCGGCTTCCATCGATAGCCTGCACGACAAAACGGTCACGATTCACGTCAGGACGGTCAATGACAAGGGCGGCGCCGTCACCGGCCCAGCGGCGCAGTCGAGTCAGTTGCAGGATGCCATCTCGGCAGTGGATTCCGTCTTCCGGTCATCGCCTCTCTACAACACCAACTATCAGGTGCCGCAAAGCCAGATCGACGCTACCCAGGCGGCGATAACCGCGTCCGGTGCCACCGATTATGCMGGAAAGATAGCGGCGAGCGGCCGCCAATCGACCAACATCATCGACCTGACGAACGATTCCGAAACAGCGATTGCGGGATCGTTCAACAGCGGCGGCATGATCCATCCTGGCGACAGCCAGYGCGTCTCATTCTTCAAGAGCCCTGACGAAACCGTCGGCATTTTCACGCCCGGCCAGATGCAGGCCCTTGCCGATCCGCAGTCTGGCTTCACCGGAACGCAGCCCACGGCCAACGACAATCGGGCGTGGACGGTGCTGATGAACGTCGAGGCCAATACGCGAAAAACTGCGCAACTGCTCGACGACATCAAGACGGCGAGCAGCRCATCGGCATTTGGCGGCTCGTCCTATAGCGGCGGCTCGTATGGTGGGGTGGACACTGGCCAGCAAGACCAGCTTTCCGCTCAGTATATGCAGGTGCTCCAGCAGGTGAAGGCCAATTTCAAGGCGGCCGGCATTATTGGCAGGGGCATCATCGGCTATGGCCTCGACGGGTTGGCGGCGAGCGCCGAGGAGATCGCGCGCAACATCGTCTACGGCGGGRCATCGCCGCTCGGTGCGGCGGCACCGACGTCCTACGAACGTGACATGGCGAAGCAGGACGCCCAGATGAAATCGCTCTACGGCTTCAACTCAGGCGGCATGATCGCACCCGGCGATAGCCAGGAAGTCCGTTTCTTCAAATCGCCCGAGGAGACGGTGGCGATCTTCACGCCGGCGCAGATGCAGGCGCTGYAGGGCGCCAATCAGAACCAGAGCACGCAAGCGGCGGCTGACCAGCGACCGATCCAGTTCAGCCAGACCAATCACTGGAACGGCAACGCGCCGCCGTCACAAGAAAGCCTGGCCGCCGTTCGCCGCGCCACCGCGCTTGGCTTCATGGATGCGCAGAGGGCCGCCCGTGGTCGATAAAAGCAACCCTCCTGAAAAATGGTGGAAGCCGCCTCCCGAACTCGCCGAGGTTGTCGAGGCCAGYCGGCGCGGATTTCGAGCGCAGTTCGGCGACTTTGGGGAAGCRCAGATCTCTGCCTACGCGCTTGGAACCTCYGAAGATGGGGAATTCTTGGCGTTCCAGTTTCAACGACCTGACGGCAGCGTGCACCGCTTCACCCTGTCGGCGTCGATGCTACCTCAATTCATCACTGAGCTTGCCGGCGCCACCGATGACATGAACGTGYGGCGAATCGCGACGGCGCTCGTGGCTGCCGAACCGCGGGGGCAGGCATGATCGCCAGAGCTACGGAAGGGCTGAACGCCTTGCCCGTGACATGAAACCCCGGCGCGCGGGCCGGGGTTTGTTGTCTCAGCCGACTTTCCTGGCCGGCGGCTCATTGATGATCTCGCTATGAAGATCCTGGAGCGCCTTCACCATCTCGACGGGACGAGAGTTAATCAGCAGGAGATATGCACGCATCGCCTGAACTGGCCTCGAACGGCCCTGCTCCCACTGCTTCAGTTGATCGAACCCGAATCCGAATGTGGAGGCAAAGTCCTTCTGCGAAAGGCCAGTCTTCGCGCGGATGGCCTTCACGTCAATTTCTGCTGGCACATGAAGCTTATAGGGCTCGGCCTCGCCGCGTGCGACGGCAAGCGCTTCCTGCAGGCCCTCCGCGATCTGATCGAATACCTTCTTGCTCATGCTCTTTCTCCACCTGCGGCTAGCGGTTGGACGCGTCTCGCATATTCTTCCACAATAGCCTTGGTCATTTTATGAAGACCGTTACGTTCGGCCTTCGAAAGGTTGACCTTCTGGCTCTTCCCAAAAACCGTTATCAGGAAGACCGGTAGGTCGGTGCCCGTGTAGAATGTGATCGTGCGGACGCCTCCGCTTTTGCCTTTGTTGTTGCCTCGAATCGAGAACCTAACCTTCCTGCAACCACCTGTTCCGACGATCTCTTCACCGTCGTCCGGGTTGGCTGCTATGTGGTCAACGAAGTCCTCAATGTCCTCATCGGACATCCCGGCCGCTTGCGCTGCCCTACGAAAGGTTCTCAGCTCTGACACTGTATGCATGCCGTGCATAAGTATGTAAACTACGCACCTTGTCAACTGGTAAACGGGCTAGTCTGTTCCACGAGCGACCTCACAAAACGCGGAGCACATCGTTCGTCACTTGCTCGGCGCCATCGGCCTCGCATGGTATTTGCAGAGCAGGACGAACTGAGGCCGCCCGGCCAACTGRCTCGATATCGATGAAGCCGGGAGCGTCAGGATCTGCGCGTTGAAATCGCAGAAGGACTGCACCATCTCGGCGACGTCCTCGGCGTTCATGTCGTCGACCTTCATGATGTCGCCCTCCTGGCAGTTGCCGCTGGCAAGCGCAATCGCGAGGTGGCGACACTGCCGCTCCTCGGGAGCCTTCGCCGGCGCCACTGGTGCCGCGGCCGGCTCCGGCTTCAGCGCATCGTAGCAGGCCACTCGATCGGCGCCTTCGACGAGCTRCCGRCAGTTGTTGATGGYATCGAACGTCTGCGCGTGCGCCGTGCCGGCCGCCGCGAAGAGCGCGCCAATCGCCAAGAGCCGAAGCATCCCCACCTCCCTAGTCGTGCCCGATCAGATACTTGCGCACCTGAAATAACAGCGCAAGACGGGCCCGGTTCGGGGACAGTGCAACCAAAATGGTTACACGAAGGGTGCCAATTTAGGCCGTGAGATAGCGCTCAACTTCGTCGAGATCGGCGCTGTACGGAAATGCCCCGCTGCCGCARACCACGCCATTGGTTTGCGTGTCGATCAGCATATAACCCCCGAAATCCACTGCCCGGGGGTCTCTTCGTTTGCTTTTCTCGAGCCTCAGTCCTTGGCGCTCAGCCATTCGACGCAAGCGGTTCTCTTTCACCTTCATCTCCTGATCCATGATGCTAGAACCTATGCTCCAAATGATGCTTGACGTGATGCTGGAAGTCAACCATATATAAGCAGGCCGATCAAGTGCTGGAACACCTGACCGGCCCTGACCAAAGCGAAAAGGAGATTTTCGACATGGCTTACCTCCGTATATCACTCTCTCGGATCGCTCGCGATCCCGTCGTCGCTGCCTTCCTGGCCCGCGGCGAGCGCGATTCCGACGCCGAGCCCATCGTCATTCCGGTGCGCTTTCCCCGGCCGCCCTTCAAAGACGGCGCTGCGGCGCGCCGCGAACTGGAGTGCATGTCATGAGGGCCGTCGTCGCGATGATAAAGACCGCAGTCGCGGCCGAGCCGATGGACCCCTTGTTGGCTGCAATCAACCTCTACAAATTCGCTGGCGAAGCCTACGACGACATGCCCGAGGATCTGACCGAGGAGCAGGAGGCCGAGGCCTTCGAGCGCCTCTGCAGCGATCCGGAGGCCGTCCTCGCCGCATGGAATTCGCCGGCGAGCACGCGAGAGAGCGCGCTGGCCGCAGTCCGTCTCGCGCTGCAGATCGGCCAGGAGAGCGACTCCGAGCCGACCATGCTCAACCTGATGAAGCAAGCACTGGCCTATTTCGAAGGCCACAGCTAATTTCGAGCCGGTCCCCAAACCCGGGGAGCGAAGGAATTGATCGGCTCCGCGATGGTGCGGAGCCGATCCATTTTGGCGAGGACCGCCAATGCGGGACGGATATCTCAACGACGACGTGCGCGCGCGCCTTCGCAAGCTTCATCAGCTCGCCATCGACCAAGGCGAGCACTCCGCCTTCCTCGATGCCGTCAACACTGTGCACGCCGGCCTCCATTACATCAAAGYGACCCGCGACGAGAAAGAGGCCGAGCGGTGGATGCTCGACCTCTTCAATCGAGCGGAGTTCGTGCGGGATCCGGAGATCATCGCAAGAGCACGATCGCCGGAACATTGGGCGCAGCRCCTCGCCGCCAACGGCTTGTCGGTCTCCGCCGATGAGATTCGGGAGCGTGCGCGAGYCGACCGCACGTTCTACCAGATCGGCGACGATATGCTGCTCACGGCCCACCAGTTGGACGAGGTCTTCCAGGTCGACAACACCCCGGAAGCTCGAGCCCGGCGCGCAGCGAGGAACGACCCCCGGCCCAGCGCCGCATTCAATCGCGTCATGGCCCGGCTGAAAAAGCCCAAGCCGAAGCGCTCGAAATAGGGCCTGTTTTTGCTCATTTCTGAGCGAAACCTCTGCGGTTGAAAAGTCTTCCTGACCGGAAGACTTTCACCCATCGCCCATGGCATATTTACCTGACCCAACCTGACAGAATCGAAAAGAGCGATGGGGAAGGCAAAGCTTCCGGAAGCGGTGAAAGCCCTTGTAGTGCAACGGCTCGCGCGTTTCGACTCGCCGTCGGAGGTCGCCGAGGCGGTCAACCAAGAATTCGGGATCAAGATCACCCGCCAGAGCATCGAGTTTTTCGACCCAACGAAGCATGCCGGAAAAAACCTCGCACCAAAGTGGCGAGCGATGTTCGAGGGCACTCGGGCGGCATTTCTGAAAGAGATCGCGACGATCGGCGTCAGCCACCTCAGCGTGCGCCTTCGCATGCTTCAACGCATGGCGGACAAAGCCGAGGAACGAGGCGACACGGCCCTCGTCATGAAATTGYTCGAGCAGGCTGCGCGTGATGTCGGTGGCATGTTCACCAGCCGGCGCGAGGTCAGCGGCACGCCTCCGGCGGTCGCAGCCGTCGCGATCGTGCCGAGGCAGTAGATGGTTCTGAAGTCGCGGGATCTGGCGAGCCTACCCCCTCTCGACGAGATGCCCGACGATTTCGCTCTCACCCTTCCGGAGGCTTGTCACGTCTTTTTCCGTGACATGATGGGGCCGGGCTCGCTGCGAGCGGCCCGTGATCGAGGGAGYCTCGCCATGCAGCGCGCCGGCCGACGGGACTGGGTGACCGCCGGCGCAATGCGCGAGTTTCTACGTCCAGGGCAAGCGGATGACGCTCGGCCGGCGGCGCCGACCGCCTCATCTGATCTGGACCGCATACAGGCCGCACGAGCTGCGGCGCAATTGATCGCATCGCGGCTGAAAGCGGTGCGGAAGCGGCGCCCGGAGGAGTAGCCATGCGCAATTTTGCGTCAGGGGGCCTGCTTGGATTTCAGCACGGGCCGTTTTCGCCAAATTCGGCGAATACTGAAAAACCGCTCAACCCATTGATTCCGAACGGCTGAATTTTAAGCATCCACCGCCCGATAAATTCTTATCGGCGGTTGCCGCTCCCCGATCCAGGGGACCGGCTATGTCTGCGCAAAAGTGCGCACACGTCACGGGGGCACGCATATTGTGCGTACCCTTGGAGGCGGAGCTCAGATTTCCCCCATTTAGGGGAAATCCCTGGTCGCGAATTTTCGACCGAATTAAATCAGCGGCTTAGCGCGCCTGGCCACGTCGAAGGCATCGAGGTCGCTCTCGAGCCAGTATCGGCGCCGGCCGCGCCAATGCGGCTCGGGAAAGCTGCGGCTTGCGAGGCGACGGTCGATCGTCTGGTCTGAGATCTGGTAGCGCCGGCACACCGCCGCAGTGTCGAGTTCGCGCCGCGGCTTCGTGACCCAGGACATCTGCAGCACCCCTGCCCTTTTTGCTGACACAGCGCTGATATCTAAAAAATCAGCCTCGTGCCAATGACGTCAGGCAGATGTAATTAAACGACTTTTCCGCCTTTTCTACAAGCCGCCCGGGTAATTTGGGCTTTCGCGGGTGATCGTGACGTCATGGGCGTGGCTTTCACGAAGTCCGGCGTTGGATATGCGCACAAAGGTGGCGCGCTCGCGGAAATCCGCAAGGTCACGTCCACCCACATAACCCATAGCGGCTTTCAGGCCGCCTGCAAGCTGGTGCAGCACGCCAGCCACAGGTCCTTTGTAGGGAACCTGTCCTTCAATGCCCTCCGGAACCAGTTTCAGGGTGTCGCGAACCTCGGCCTGGAAGTAGCGATCGGCCGAGCCGCGCGCCATGGCGCCGACCGAGCCCATGCCGCGGTAAGCCTTGAAGGAGCGGCCTTGGTGCAGATAGACCTCGCCCGGGCTCTCGTCAGTGCCGGCCAGCAGCGAGCCGATCATGGCGGCGCTTGCGCCGGCGGCGAGCGCCTTGGCGAGGTCGCCCGAATATTTGATGCCGCCATCGGCAATGACGCTCACGCCGGCCTTGCTGGCCGTCTCGACCGCCGACATGATCGCCGAAAGCTGCGGCACGCCGACGCCGGCGACGATTCGGGTCGTGCAGATCGAGCCCGGACCGATGCCGACCTTGACGGCGTCGGCGCCGGCATCGATCAGCGCCTGCGTGCCTGCGGCGGTGGCGACATTGCCGGCCAGGATGCGCACTGAATTGGAGAGCTTCTTTGCCCGCGCCACGGCCTCCAGCACACGCTGCGAATGGCCATGCGCGGTATCGATGACCAAAAGGTCGACGCCGGCATCGATCAGGCGCTCGGCGCGCTCGAAGCCGTCATCGCCGACGCTGGTGGCGGCGGCGGCGCGCAGCCGCCCCTGCGCATCCTTGGTGGCATGCGGGTTGAGCTGCGACTTCTCGATGTCCTTGACGGTGATCAGCCCGACGCAGTTGCCGTTCCTGTCGACCACCACCAGCTTCTCGATGCGATGCTTGTGGAGCAGGCGCTTGGCCTCGTCCTGGTCGACATTCTCCTTGACCGTGATCAGGTTCTCACGGGTCATCAGCTCGTAGACCTTCTGCGACGGATCGGAAGCGAAACGGACGTCGCGGTTGGTGAGGATGCCGACCAGGCGGCCGACCGTGTGGCCGCCGGTGCCGCCGTTCTCGACCACCGGAATACCGGAAATGCCGTTTGTGCGCATCAGCGCCAGCGCGTCGGCGAGCGTGGCATCCGGACCGATGGTGACCGGGTTCACCACCATGCCGGATTCGAATTTCTTGACCTGCCGGACCTGCTCGGCCTGCTCTGCCGGGGTCAGGTTGCGGTGAATGACGCCGATGCCGCCGGCCTGCGCCATGGCGATCGCCAGCCGCGCCTCGGTGACAGTATCCATGGCCGCCGACAGGATCGGCACGTTGAGATCGATATCGCCGGCAATGCGGGTGCGGATGTCGGTTTCGCCAGGCATCACCTCGGAATGGCCGGGCTGCAGGAGCACGTCGTCGAAGGTCAGCGCCAGCGCGCCGGTGGACGTTTCGATGATTTTTGCCATGGCCARTCCTTTTGAATGCRGAAAAGGCGCCGGGCCGATTGGYCAGCGCCGACTCTCATCTTCCCTTTCAGGATTGGCGCTGGCTGGTAACACGTCCCGAGACGGAAGGAAAGCGGGTCGTTACTCGACGCGCCGGGTTCCTATTCGGCGCCGAGAAGGGCATCGAGCAAAGCATGACGCGGCGACRCAAAAGGATTTACGACAGTTACGCCGCCCCAAGTAAAGCCGTCTTGTAGGTCCTCTGACAGAAGGAGCCGGCAACCCGTTTGCGACGCGGCGGAAAGAATGACCGCATCCCAGATACCAAAACGATGATCGGCGGCCAGATCGRCTGCCATCATCATCACTTCGGGTGTTGTCCCAGTAATCGGAAATGCGTCTCGCCAACTCAGCAGTGCGTCTCGAGCTTCTTCCGGCGATCGCCCGGCCTTGCAGACAAGCACATTGTACAGTTCACCCAGGACCTGGATCGGAACGATGGCAGTCTCTTGGGGAACGCTGCGCAACAAGTCGAGAACGGTATCGCGTTTTTCAACGCTGTTGACCCCTTCCGCGTAGACGAGGATGTTGGTGTCGAGTGCGACCTTCACCGGTCGTCCTCATAAAGCTCGTCACGGGTCCAATGCCCCGCTTGCACGACTGGCTGCCGTTCAAGTCGTGATAACAAAGCCGCGCGCGAGCGGGCAGGCACGCCTTCGTGCTTATCAGCAGGCACGATCCGAGCCACTGGACGTCCATGGCTGGTCACGACGTAGCTCTGGCCCTCACGCACCTCACGAAGGATATGTGAGAATCTGCGATTGGCATCGGCAGCCGATACGGCTTCATCCACGATTGCACCCATTTGTAGTTATTTTCACTACAATAGCGATAGTGACTGAATTTATCAAGCATCTTGGGGTCGTTGACTCGCCCCACCAGTGGTTGCGGTCGCACAAACGTGACAGCAATTTAATGCGACATCCGGGCCGAGGCGTGATAACCGCCCGGTCGCACCGGTTCGCCCCCAAGCCGGTGCCAGAATCGCGAAGACAAATCAGGGCGTTTCCCCTTGAACCGCATCATCCCGCTTATCCTGGCGGTCGCACTTTTCATGGAGAACATGGATTCGACCGTGATCGCGACGTCGCTGCCGGCGATCGCCATCGACATCCACACCAGCCCGATCGCGCTGAAGCTGGCTTTGAYGGCTTATCTGGTGTCGCTGGCGATCTTCATTCCGATCAGCGGCTGGATGGCGGACCGGTTCGGCGCCAAGACCGTGTTCCGCGCCGCGATCGGCGTCTTCATCGCCGGCTCGGTCGCCTGCGCCTTTTCCAATTCGCTGCCGGCTTTCGTGGTGTCGCGCTTCCTGCAAGGCATAGGCGGCGCGATGATGACACCCGTCGGACGCCTGGTGCTGGTGCGCGCCACGCCGAAGAACGAACTGGTCGCGGCGATGGCCTGGCTGACCGTGCCGGCGCTGGTCGGACCGCTCGTCGGGCCGCCGATTGGCGGCTTCATCACCACCTATTTCACCTGGCACTGGATCTTTCTGATCAACGTGCCGATCGGGTTGCTGGGCATGTGGCTCGCCACGCGGTTCTTACCCGAAACCGAGCCGACGGAGACCCCGCCGCTCGATTTCCCGGGATTTGTGCTCAGCGGTCTCGCAGCGTCCGGCGTCGTCTTCGGCCTTTCCGTCGTCAGCCTGCCGGCGCTGCCGCCGATGGCCGGCTTCATCACGGTGGCGGTCGGGGTGATCTCCGGCTTGCTTTATCTGCTCCATGCCCGCCGCGCCAAGAACCCGCTGCTGGCGCTGGAGCTGTTCCGCAACCAGGTCTTCCGGTCCTCGGTGCTCGGCGGCTCGCTGTTTCGCGTCGGTATYGGCGCGGTGCCGTTCCTTCTGCCGCTGATGTTCCAGATCGGCTTCGGACTGACGCCGTTCCAGTCGGGCATGATCACCTTCGTCTCGGCGATCGGCGCCATCGGCATGAAGTTCGTCACGGCACTGCTGTTCCGGCTTGCCGGCTTCCGGCGCGTGCTGATCTGGGGCTCGCTGGTCGCGGCCGCCTCGATCGCCATCTACGGCCTGTTCACGCCGCAGACGCCCTACGCGCTGATGCTGGCGATCCTTCTGGTCGGCGGCTTCATCCGCTCGATGTTCTTCACCGGCGTCAATRCACTTTCCTATGCCGAGATCACGCCCGCAGACTCCAGCAAGGCGACGCCGATCACCGCGGTTTTCCAGCAATTGTCGATCGCAATGGGCGTGGCGCTGGCCGGCGGCATCCTCGAAGTGTCGACCTCTATCCATGGCGGGCCRCTGACCTTGCGGGATTTCCACATCGCCTTCTTCATCGTGGCAGCCGTCTCGGCGGCAGCCTCGATCACCTTCATGCGGCTTGGGCCGGAGGCCGGCAATGCCGTCTCGGGCCATGGGCGGCTGACCACGCCGAAGACGCTGGAAACGGTTGGGACGGCGGGGAAGTGAGCACGCCTTCCTTCTCCCCTTGTAGAGAAGGCGTTAGCCTTTGAACTCCTTCGCCAGCAGGTAAAGCTCCACCGATTCGTCGCGCGAGGCCGGCGGCTTCACATGATGGACCGAGCGGAAGTTCTGCTTCAGCAGTGACAAGAGCTCGTTCTCAGCGCCGCCCTGGAATGTCTTGGCAAGAAAATGCCCGCCGGGCTTCAGGACATGCAGCGCGAATTCGGCCGCCACTTCGCACAGATGCATGGTGCGCAGGTGGTCGGTGCGGCGGTGCCCTGTCGTAGGCGCCGCCATGTCGGACAGCACAATATCCGGCTGGCCGCCAAGCGCTTCGGCCAGTTTCTGCGGCGCGTCGGGGTCGAGGAAATCCATCTGCAGGATGACGRCGCCCGGAACCGGATCCATTTCGAGATAGTCGATGCCGACAACGTGCGGATTTTCAGCGCTCGACTTGGTCCGCGCGGCCGCCACCTGGCACCAGCCACCGGGGGCAGCACCGAGGTCGATCACCTTCATGCCGGGCTTCAGCAGATGATGCTTGTCGTCGATCTCGATCAGCTTGTAGGCGGCGCGGGAGCGGTAGCCATCGGCCTTGGAGCGCTGCACATAAGGATCGTTCATGTGGCGCTCGAGCCAACGGCGCGAGGATTCCTTCAAGCCGCTCTTCTTCTTGATCCTGGTCTTGAGGACGCGAATGTTTCCCAAGCCCGGCTTTTCGGGTTTCTTGCTCATCACCGGCCACGCCCCTCACTGCGCCAGACGCCGTCATCGGCCATCAGCTCGCTCAAAATCCCCTCGCGCAGGCCGCGGTCGGCGACGCGCAGCCGCTCGGACGGCCACACACCGCGGATCGCCTCCAGGATGGCGCAGCCGGCGAGAACGAGATCGGCGCGGTCGGCGCCGATGCAGGGGTTGGCGCAGCGCTGCTGGAAATCCCAGCCGATCAGCCGCTCTATCATGCGGTCGACGCTGTCGCGGTCCATCCAGAGGCCATCGACGCGGCGGCGGTCGTAGCGATCGAGATCGAGATGCACGCCGGCGAGCGTCGTCACCGTGCCGGAAGTGCCGAGCAGATGGAAGTTGGGGCTAGCCAGCACATGCGCGAGCCGGTCGCGGCCGTCGAAGGCCTTCAGCCGGGCGGCCACGTCCTCGACCATTGCGGCAAAAGTCTCGCGCGTCACCGTGCGGCCGCCGAAGCGCTCCGCGAGCGAGACGACGCCGACGGGCAGCGACGTCCAGGAGACGATGTGGTTGGCGAGCCGCGGAGAGCGCCGTCCGGTCAGGTCGATCAGCGCGATTTCCGACGAGCCGCCGCCAATATCGAACAGCACCACGCCTTGCGTGTCGCGCTCGACCAGCGAGCCGCAGCCGGAAACGGCAAGGCGGGCCTCGGTCTGGCGGTCGATGATCTCGAGCTTCAGCCCGGCCTCGCGCTCGACGCGATCGAGAAACTCGACGCCGTTGGCGGCCGAGCGGCAGGCCTCGGTGGCGATCAGCCTGGCTTTCCTGATCTTGCGGTTGCGCAGCTTCTCGCCGCAGATCTTCAGCGCCTCGACAGCGCGGTCCATCGCCGCCTGGCTGAGCCGGCCGCTCGCCGTCAGCCCCTCGCCCAATCTGACGATGCGCGAGAAAGCGTCGATGACGCGAAACTGGCCGTGACGGCCAGGCACCGCGACCAGCAACCGGCAATTGTTGGTGCCGAGGTCGAGCGCGGCAAAGACGGGCAATTCCGGTCGCGGCGGACGCTGCGGGGCCGTCAGCCTTGGCTCAACCTGCGAAGGCACGCTCTGAGGCTGGCTTGCCGCCGTGGCGGCAGCCGCCAACTGCGGCACGACGCCGTTCTCGTCGCGCGCGAACACCTTGCGGCCGCGCTTGCGCTTGCGGCGCTTGCGCGTCTTGCCTTTCGGCTGATCGCCATGCTGGTCGGCTTGGCCGGTTTGTCTCTGGCCGGCATGTCTGGGGTCGGCATGTCTGGGATGCGCACCCGCGTGGCGGCTGAATCGCGCCGGCTGCGGGCCCGCCGACTGCGCCGGCGATGCCCCGGACATACCCACTGCCGACGCGCCCGCGCCGGTATCGTGGTCTTCCACTTCAGTTCCTTCCGGCGCCGCGCGAACCGGGAACGGACGCAGCAGGCACCTCGATTTGTTTCAAGTTGGCGCCAGAGTAGCAGCGCCGTTCGCAATCACCAAGAGCGCGAGGCCGAATTTCGCCAACCTCACATTTGCCGAGATCACGTTGGGGCAATGTCTTGCCGGTTGAATAGCCGGCTTCAATCAGGCATGTCTCAAATGCGGGTTCGAAGGGGTCGGGCAACATCAAATCAGTGAGCTGCAGCGCATGATGACGACGCCATGAATTGGAGGCGCTATTTCTGGCCGGTCATAGGCATCGCGGCGGTGGCGTTCTCGCTGTGGCTGCTCATCCACGAACTGCGCGGCATTTCGCTCGACGATGTCTGGGCCGGCATCGCCGCCATCCCGCCGCGCGATTGGGTGCTCGCGRCGCTGAGCTCGGTCGTCGCCTATGCCTCGCTCGCCGGCTACGACCACATAGCGCTGCTGCATATCGGCAAAAAAGTATCGTGGCTGTTCGTCACGCTCTGCTCCTTCACCACCTACGCGGTGTCGCACAATATCGGCGGCTCGGTATTTTCCGGCGCGGTGATCCRCTATCGCGCCTACGCCACGCGGGGGCTGACCGGCCAGGAGGTCGGCGTGCTGGTGGCGATCTGCTGGTTCACCTTCATCCTGTCCAGCGTTTTCCTCGGCGGCCTCGTTCTGTTGTTCGAGCCGCAGATCATCGACCGCTTCACCGGCGCGCCCCACCATGGCGCCGCCTTTGCCGCGGGGCTCGCCATGCTCATCCTCGTCGGCGCGTATGCCTTCGGCAGTTGGCTTCGGCTGAGGCCTTTGAAGATAGGCAGCTTCCAGCTCCACTACCCCGCGCTGCAGATCGTGGCGCGACAGTTGCTGGTTGGGCCGGTCGAGCTGCTCGGCGCCGCGGCGATCATCTACTTTGCCCTGCCGGATGCCGGCAATCCCGGCTATTTCGTCGTGCTCGGCGTGTTCATGGTGTCGTTCTCGATCGGGCTGCTGTCGCATGCGCCGGGCGCGCTCGGCGTGTTCGAGGTCGTCTTCCTCACCGGCCTTTCCGACATGGATCCGGTCGGCGTGCTTGCAGCACTTCTGGTGTTCCGCCTGTTCTATCTCATCATTCCGCTGCTGATCGGCCTTGGCGTGGTGCTCTATTTCGAGCATTCGCAGTACAGCCGCGGCGAGAGCTGAAGCCTTCCGCCCGCCCGGCCGAGCCGCCAACGCATGTCGCCAAAAGCGCGGAGCGCTTTGGGCGAATGACATGCATCGGACAAAGGCTTCAAAAAGGCTGCGATTGAACTCAGCTGCGGGCTTGACTATTTTTCGATGGCGGCTACAAGGCAGCGCTCGCGGCACATAGCCGCCCGCTTTGCACGGCACGGGCCGCGCCTGCTGGGGAATAGGTTAACGGTAGACCCACGGACTCTGACTCCGTTAGTCCTGGTTCGAATCCAGGTTCCCCAGCCAAGCTTCTTTTTTCATGGATTTTCAATACGTTAGCGAACGTTAGAGACTGCCAAGTGTTGCGGCTTTGTGGGTACGGATCGAGAAAAGTCGGATAGCCGCCTTCATGCTGCGAGYGCGAATCCACCACGTCTGTATGATGGATCCAACATCATGGCATCGAAGGTCATCACCCGCCCTTAGTCCTTCAGCCACTTTATGCCGTACTTGCGCGACATTGCCGCATAGACCTCGGGCATCGATGCACCGCTTGCCTCAGCCTGCGAAAGGTCCCGGAAGAAACGCTCAAACCCCGCCGGCGACGTTATCGTCAGAAAACGACCGGTGYGCGGCACGATACGCCGATGGGCATGCGGAACGCCCCGCGGCGCGAACATCGTTCCGCCCGGTCCCACCCGAAAATCCCGGTCACGGCAACGGAAGACATGCTCGCCCTCGATCACGTAAAAAAGCTCGTCTTCGTTCGCATGGCAATGAAGGGGCGTATCCAGGGGATCGATCTCCTCAACAACCGAAAAGGCGCCGCCGGTGGTATCGGCGGATGCCTTGACGAGGAAATCAGCGCCGCTGAAATGCAGCCGCTCGCCCTCACCGGCTTCCAGACTATACGCGGCAAGCGTCGTCTTCATGGCATGTCTCCGCTCTCCACGCGGCGGGTATATTATAAAGCTCTCCGGAGAATGGCTGCTCGCGCCCGCCACCGCCGCGGATGGGCTCTCGGCAGCTTTCATGCCAGCGTCCGCCCGCCGGCCAAGACTCTGGGTAGCCCGCCCCTAGTCCTCAGGGGACGTGGGATGCCAGGTTGGAAGATCAGCCCATTCGACCACGGTCATTGTCGAAGGGAGCTCGGTTTGGACTGGAGGCTGCCACTTGGGCAATAAGTGCCTAACTGCACCGAGAAGCCGAGATACGGCGCGCAAGAACGAACTTCTAGATATTCCAATGGCTTGGGACATAACCACCTCCTGTCGATCAACGACAGCGGCAGTCTCGRCTCATCTGGCGGTTTGTGTCCCAAAAGGCCTCCAAAATCTCTCGAAAATTCGCGAGCGCTCAGTCCGGCAGGCCTGCCCTGCGAAGCCCGTCGGCAAGAATACGATAGCGCTCGTGATTGGGGCGCCGATCTAACCTTTCGAAATGCGACATGCGCAGATAGGGAGCGAGGACCAAAACTCTTTCGACTGCCTGTTTGGCTTTCTCAACTTGGCCGAGGTGCCCGTAAGCAGCCGCCAAGGTGTACCAGGACGCCAGCCATTCCCCATTGGCGGCGATGCTCCTAAGCGCCCATTCGACACCGGCCTCAAACTCCTTGCTGAAAATGTGGGAGCAGCTGATGCCCAGTAGGATTTCGTAGTTTACAAGCGCCGCGGGAGAAATCTCATACGCTTTCAAGAACGTTTGCCTTCCCAGTTCCAGGTCACCGACCAGCACATTGCAGAAGGCGAAGAGCGATAGCACGGTTGGGTTATTCGGGTTGGCGAGGCGAGCCTCAGCAAGCATTGCAAGGCCGCGCTCACGCTGGCCGCCAATGATAATGAGGATCAAAGCCGAAATGGCGACGACTTGYGGATCATCATGTCCCAATTCGGCGGCACGTTCGGCAAGTTCGAGCGAACGTCTTCGTTCAGTGTCGCTCATGCCTGTTCCAAATGTGTCTTGTCGCTCATATGCCCAGGCCGCTTGCGCCAATCCGGCGGCAAAGTCCGGATCGAGCCTCACACATTCTTCAAGCAAGCGAATTGCCTCGGCGCGCGCCGTCGGCTCGATGGTTCGAAAGAGCGGAAGTGCTCGCAGGTATAGGTCATAGGCATCCAGACTCTCCGGTCTCTTTCGCCGAGCACGCTCGATTTCCGCCCGACTGATGGCGGGCTCGACCAGGCCTACGATCGCCTCGGTGACCCGGTCTTCAAGGTCGAAGAGGTCGGCAACGACCCCTTCGAAGCGCTCAGCCCAGAGCTGACTGGCGTGGGGCGCATCGAGCAAATGTGCGCTGACACGAACCCGTTCGCCCGAACGAAGCACGGAGCCTTGTAGGAGATAGCGGACGCCTAGCGCCGCTGCGATGTCCCCCGGCGAGGAGTTGTGTGCCAAAGCTGCAGCGGCTGTGAGGGTGGGTGTGACGGAGAGCCCTCGGAAGCGGGACAAGGCGGCGACGATTCCCTCGACGACACCCTCCGCGAAATAAGCTGAATCGCCGGCTCCAGATGGGTCTCTGAAAGGAAGCACCGCAATGACAGGGCGTTTCGGCTCCGAAAGGTAGTCGTCACCGCGCGTGAGCGTTCGCAGCAAGCGGTACCCGAACCGAGGAACCGTCGCGATCCATTCCGCTCCGTTCTCCGCGCGGCCCAGAACCTTGCGAAGTGCCGCGATCTGGACTGAAAGGTTGGCCTCTTCGACCGTCAGRCCCGGCCAGCCGCGCTCAAACAGCGTATCCTTGGAGACCGGCTCGCCGCGCGCCTCGATGAGAGCAGTAAGCAGCGCCACGCCGCGTTGCCCTATGGACAGCGGCTCGCCATCCCGCGTCAGGATACCGGTCAGCGGGTCAAGAACAAACGAACCGAAGGAGTATTTGGCGTCCACCATGAGCTCAGTTCTAGCCCACTGGCTGCGTAGGTGGAACCGACAGTCTGCCCTCGTTGCTCACCATCGCCGCGTTGGGAAAGGCTTCTTCGACAGACAGTCCTGCTTGGCCAATTTCCGTTTGATTGCCGAACATATTAGCAATCAACGATATATTAACAGCTAGGGTGCAGCCTGCTCGAATCGGGAATGTCCCCCGATCGACGATCCGGCGCTCAATGTGCCGAGACGCTCGACCGATGCGGAGCAAACGCATGAGTGTCGAAACAGCATTGGCGCAGATATTGCGCATGATCCATCGTCGCGCCCTGAATTTGGCGACAATGCCGGACGATGAAAGAGATCCATACTACGACAGCATCCGCCGGTCATGTTGCGGAGCAGCCGAGCATATAGGGCAGTCTCCCGACAATGCGGCCATCACGGCAAACAGCATGGTCGAGTTTACCCGGGCAATGGTCGGCATCATCGAGGCGGGGCGCGGGTAAGCCGCAAACGTCGACACGTTTGCGACGAACTCGGGAGGTGCCGAGACGCGCGGCGGCTACGGCGCGTTAGCCGAAGCTCGCAAGGCGATGATTGCCACGGGCGCATCGGCGTCAGGCTTCCGAGCCATCGCTATCTCAGATCGCGCCCCGAGTGTTCGACGACAAATGTTTCGCTATCGGCATTACCGGCCAGCAAATATCCAATTGATTGTCGAACGACAGCCCGTTTCGCATCCGCTTTGGATGGCCGGCATCCCGCGCTTATTTCAAGATCCTTCATGCAATTCTCACCATTGTTGCTGTATCCGGTCTGGCCGGCTCGGCCTATGCTCAGYAGGCAACAGTCAATTCCTGCGTCAACCCTGGCGATTACTGGACCCATTGCCTGAACGGCACGCATGGCAGCCACAATGATGGTCGCGGAAGCGATCGTCGTTAATCGGCACGTCCGCTGAAAAAGAGCCCCGCAGGCATCTCGCCTGCGGGGCTTTTTTTGCGCTTCACCGCACCTACCGGAGGGCTTGGACACCCTGGGACTGCCAGGCCATTTCACGCAGCTTTGAGAGAACGGCGTTCTCGAATTGCGAGGCCTGGTGAAACTCACTAGTGACCACGCCCAGCTTGCGCGGCGGCAGGCCATCCCGCAAGGGAATCACGGCGAGGCCGGGCAGCGGGCATGATCTGGCGGCGATCTCGGGGACGACAGTCAGGCCGATATTCTGCTGCGCGAGCTGGCAACCGGTCATAAGCTGGCGCACTTCGACGACGGTTTTTGGCTGCAGGCCGGATCGCTCGGACATCATGGCGAGCCAGTTGCCCGATGTCGTTCCCGAGGGAAAGCGGATGAAGGGCTCGGCAAGCACATCCTCATCACCCAACTCGGACCGCGCGGCAAGCGGATGCGACGTCGACAGGACGACGCAGGCGCCGTCCTGGCAAAGCGGCTCGAACAGGAGGCCGGGCGATGCGACGAAGAYGCTGCTGATGCCGAAATCGATCTCATTCGACCTCACAAGCTGGAACGTCACCTCGCTGTCGATCTCCACGATATCGAGCACATGGCTCGGAAACCTGGGCCTCAGCGCAAGGAAGGCGGGGCCGATGAACATCGCGGCAAAGGAAGCCACGCTGGYAACCCGCAGGATCTGTTCGGTACCGAGGCTTAGCGAGGCAAGTTGATCGACAATCGCCTCGTTGCCCGCAACGAGCCGACGGAGGCCCGGCAGCAGCGAGCTGCCGGCAKGGCTGAGCCGAAGCCCTTCACGGTCGCGAACCAGCAGCGCGAAGCCCAGTTGTCTCTCCAACTGCGTGACGTGCTGCGAGATGGCCGGCTGGGTAAGGCCCAGCGCGTCCGCCGCCTGGGTGAACGAGTTCAATTCCAGCACCGTCAGCAGGCTGCGCACGCGGCGCACGGATATTTCGTCCCGTCGGGAAAGCATGGCAATGCCTCCATAAGAACCTTCGAACCATCATAAAGAAACGTTATTTCCTGCCGTATTCATAAGCAACTAGCGTCCGCTGCAACGATGTGCGGAGGCTTGGGATGACGGCTCGCGATTCAGGGATCCACAGAATTCATGCCCGCAGGAATCATTCCTGCTACGGAATGGGCCTGGGCATCATCATCCTCGACGAGGTGTACCCGGGATTTCCCGGCGATGTGCGAAACGCGAGCGCCTATCCCTTTCCGATCCAGTACGAAATCGCCGAAGGCGTCGACATCCAGAACCTCGTACGCGGCGACGACAAGAAAGCCTTGCTGGAGCCGATCGTCAGGGCCGCGCGGAAACTGGAACGCATGGGATGCCGGGCGATCGCCRCCRAATGCGGCTACTTCGCCTGGTTCCAGAAGGAGATCGCGGCAAGTGTCGACGTGCCGGTCTTGGCGTCGAGCCTGCTGCAGGTACCTCTCGCCCAGATGACGATCGGCCCCGAAAGGGTCGTCGGCATTCTCGTCGCCGAGGGCGACCGGCTCAGTGACCGGCATCTCACGTCAGTGGGTGTGACGCTCGGGACGAACTATGTCGTTCACGGCGCCAAGGACGACGGGAAGACGCCCCAGTTCGACAGTCTCTGGACAAAGGACATCCGGCCAGAAATCCCGACCGCCGATTACGGCCTGGCGGAGCGCGATATCGTCAAGGTGGCGAAGGATTTCGCCGCCGCCCATCCTCGCATGGGAGCCATGGTGCTGGAATGCACCGGGTTTCAGCCCTTCGGCCGGGCGATACAGCGGGAGATCGACATGCCCGTGTTCAGCTGGTCGACCCTGCTGGACTACGCCTATTCCGTYACCGTGCACCGGGATTTCTACGGCCATGTCTGACCCGCGCGACCAGCCCAAATGGAAAAGGCGCGGCCGAGACCGCGCCCTTCCTAAGCTTCTTCGGAGGCCTGTTCCTCCGCGCGCGGGCCCTACTCCGCCGCCTYGTAGCCGGCGATGCCCTTGATCTCGAGGAAATCCTCCAGGCCGTATTCGGCATATTCGCGGCCGTTGCCGGACTGCTTGTAGCCGCCGAACGGCAGGCCGGCGTCCCAGGTTGGGTAGTTGATGTAGACATTGCCGGAGCGCATGCGGGCCGCTGCCTGGCGCGCCTTCTCGATGTCCTTGGCCTGGATGTAGGAGGCCAGGCCGTAGACGGTATCGTTGGCCTGCTCGACCGCCTGCTCCACCGTGTCGTAAGGCATGATCGACAGTACTGGCCCGAAGATCTCTTCCCTCGCGATGCGCATGTGGTGCGTGACGTTGGCGAAGACGGTCGGGCGGACATAGTAACCGCGGTTGAGTTCGGCCGGACGGCCGGGACCGCCAGCGACCAAGGTGGCGCCTTCATCTATGCCGCTCTGGATCAGATCCTGGATCTTGTCGAACTGGATCTGGCTCACCACGGGGCCGAGCTTGGAGGTAGGCGCGTCGGCTGGGCCGACGGTGAATTTCTCCGCCGCCTTCTTCGCATAGCCTGCCGCCTCGTCGTGACGGTCGCGCGGCACGAACATGCGGGTCGGCGCGTTGCACGACTGGCCGCTGTTGCCGAAGCAGCCGGCGACGCCCTTGGTGACCGCCCGCTCCAGATCGACATCCGGGAACAGGATGTTCGCCGATTTGCCGCCGAGCTCCTGATGCACGCGCTTGACCGTGTCGGCCGCCGCCTTGGCGACCAGGATGCCCGCCCGCGTCGAGCCGGTGAAGGACATCATGTCGACATCCGAGTGGCTGGCCAGAGCCTGGCCGACGGTCGGGCCGTCGCCGTTGACGAGGTTGAACACGCCCTTCGGCACGCCGGCCTCATCGATGATCTCGGCGAAGATGATGGCATCGAGCGGCGCGATCTCGGACGGCTTCAGCACCATGGTGCAGCCGGCGGCGAGCGCCGGACCGACCTTGCAGGTGATCTGGTTGAGCGGCCAGTTCCACGGCGTGATCAGGCCGACGACGCCGATCGGCTCCTTGACGATCAGCGACGAGCCCTTGACGTGGCGGAACTGGAAAGTCTTCAGCACCTCCGCCATCTTTTCCAGATGCGCAAGGCCGACGCCGACCTGGCTGTCCAGCGCCATCTGGCGCGGCGCGCCCATCTCGCGCGAGACGGCGAGCGCAAGGTCCTTGCTGCGCTTCTTGTAGACATCGATGACGCGGTTAAGGATGTCGAGCCGCTCCTCGACTTCAGTGAAGCCGAAGGTGGCGAAGGCGCGCTTGGCGGCGGCCACCGCCTTGTCGACATCGGCCTTGGAGCCCAGCGAAATCTGCGCGAAAGCGTCTTCGTTCGAGGGATCGATAACGTCGAGCGTATTCGGCACAACAGGATCGACCCAGGCGCCATCGATATAGAACTGCAGATTGTGTGACATGGTTTCGCTCCTGCGGACCGCTTTGCTCGATTGTGGTGAGATGGTCGTCGTATATCGCCAGAAATAACGATGCGGCATGTGCTCTGTCAAACGCAAGCGAGAAGTGCTTGAGCCAGCGCGTCGGGTGTTGCGCCAGAGTTGGYGCCACCGCATTCTCGACTAGAGCAGTGTATGYCCTGCCTCGCCCAGCAAGCGTATCGCAGCGGCGCCGTCTGCAGCCTTCACCAACAGATGGTCGCCGTCGAAGGTGGAGACGACGAAGACGCCCAGGCCATTTTCCGACAGCGGCCTGATGACCGACAGCACGATGCCGGTTTCGCCGAAGGCAAAGGGGCCTTCGAATTTGAAGGCGACCCAGTCGCTATCCTGCCTGACGCTATCCGGTACGCGATCCTGCAGACAGGTGATGGAAAGCTCATCCTCGGTTCTGGCGATGCTGACGAAACCCGGTCCGTCTGCCCAATCAGGAATGCCGTGCCMGGCTCCCAACCGCGAAATCGCATACAAGCCGGGCAGTTTCTTCAACCTGATCCCGGCAGGCTTCGTCGCGCTCCGGTTGGCGGTCATCTGGCGATCCTCTTGCTCATATAGACGGTCGTGCCATTCATGAACGGCTCTTCCCGGTCGACCGTATAACCCTGTCGCCGATAGAGCGACACATTCGCTTCGAACGCGCCGTTGGTCAGCAGGCGAAGCTCATCACGCCCGGCTTCGCGCGCCTTGTGCTCCGCCCGTTCGAGCAACAGCCGGCCGATTCCCCTGCCCTGCGCGTTCGGGGCGACGCAGACATTCTCGATCCAGAGGTGATCGTCGGCGAGCATGGTCTCGAGCATGCCGACAATGCGATCCTGCGCAACGGCGAGGTCGAACGGATGCTCGGCGACGGCCTTTTCGTAGTCGGCGCGCATCGGCAGYGGCTCGCGGCCGATCACCGGTACCCATTTGGCATAGGCGGCGCRCACGATATCGCGGATGGCAACGGCATCTGCCGCCTCGGCCGCCCGGAACCGGATGGAAGAATTGATCGTCATTGCTGGACTCCCGATATGAAAAACCCCGCCGRCTGAAGTCGCGGGCGGGGCAGGAAACGAACGAACCGGATCTGTCGTGTCGGGTCTTATCGTCRCGCAATCAGCCTGCCGCTCCGCACTCGGCGAAGGCGGCGTCGCTTGGCATTGGCGGGCGCGAGAGTTGACATCGCGGCAAGCTGGGGCAGGAACCGGCAAGCGTCAAGGCTCGGCCGGTGCTGGTCATTAGGCCAACCCATTAGCGGCTCGCCATCGTTCGACAAAATCGATCATTATAACTCAAATAATTCGTTGGAAAGATCGATTTTGGAATGGCATTTCGGCGGCGAAAGTGCCTGGAGAATTCAATTGTCTTTCCTGCCCGTCACCGCGAACGATCTTCCAAACGGCCTGAACCCGGCCAATGCCGGACGGGAGCGCCCTGCCCTGACCGCGATCTTGGCCGGCGTTGTGCCGGGACTGGTGCTGGTGGCGATGATCACCAGCGTCGCTTATTCGGCGCGCGGCTTTTCCGGCCTCACCTTGTTCAGCCCGATGATCCTCGCCGTCGTCGCCGGCATGATCTATTCCAACGTGCTYGGCATGCCCGCTCACGCCAAGGCCGGCATCGCCTTCTCGYAAAAGCGCCTGCTGCGCTTCGCCATCGTGCTGCTGGGCTTCCAGCTCACGCTCGGCCAGGTGGCGGGCATCGGGTTCGGCGGTGTCGGCATCGTCGCCGCCACGCTCGGCGCCACCTTCCTCTTCACCGCCACGCTCGGCCGGCTGATAGGCGTCGACCGCAAGCTCGCCYAGCTCATCGCCGCCGGCACCTCGATCTGCGGCGCTTCGGCCATCGTCGCCACCAACATCGTCACCGATGYGCGCGACGAGGACGTGACCTACGCCGTTGCCGCCATCACGCTGTTCGGCACTGTCGCCATGCTGGGCTTCCCGCTGCTGGCGCCGGTCTTCGGCCTCGACCAGCACGCCTTCGGTCTGTGGGCGGGCGCCTCGATCCATGAGGTGGCGCAGGTGATCGGCGCCGGCTTCCAGAACGGAACGCTTGCCGGCGAGACGGCGACCGTCGCCAAGCTGACACGCGTCGCCATGCTGGCGCCGATGGTCATCGCGCTCGGCCTGACGGCGCGCCGCGGCAACACCGATGCTTCCGGCGCCAAACCGCCGATGCCCTGGTTCGTTGCGGCTTTTGTGGCGGTGGTGGCGCTGAACAGCCTGGTCGCGATCCCTGCCCAGATCCATGCCGCCATCGCCCTGGCCGCGCAGGTGATGCTGACCATGGGGCTCGCCGCCATGGGCCTGCAGGCCGACATTTCCGAACTGCGCTCGCGCGGCCTGCGGCCGCTGATGCTGGCTTTCTCGGCCTTCCTCTTCATCTCGGGCTTCAGCCTGACGCTGGTGAAGCTCGCCTGAGGCAGGCCGGGCCCGGCCTCATCCCTCAGTCTTCGCCATCGTCCTCGAATTCACACGCCGCGACATAGATCGCGGCGAGTTTCTCGATACCCGCCTGGTCTTCCTTGTCGAAGCGGCCGGGCAGCGGGCTGTCGAGGTCGAGCACGCCGAACGCGCCTTCGGCGTCGCGCAAAAGCACGACCAGCTCGGAGCGCGAATCGGCATCGCAGGCGATGTGGCCGGGAAATTCGTTGACGTCCTTGACCAGCATCGACATGTCGAGCTCGATGGCCTTGCCGCAGACACCCTTGCCGACGGCGATGCGCACGCAGGCGGGCTTGCCCTGGAAGGGCCCGAGCACCAGCTCGTCCTCGGAGGCGAGGAAATAGAAGCCGGCCCAGTTGAGGTCGGGCACCATCTGATAGATCAGCGCCGCCGTGTTGGCGGCATTGGCGACGGAATCGCCCTCGCCTTCCAGCAGCGCTTTCAATTGCGTGGCCAACTCCTTGTAGAAGGCCGGCTTATTGCTTGTGTCGATTGCCGTTGCCGCGAACATCGTGTTGTCTCTCCGTTGCAAGCCGGCCGCGCGGCCAGCTACAGTTCACCTCTCTCTGCCACCAAAACCGCCGCCGGGAAACCGCCTATCGTGACCTCCAGCCATTCCGAAACACAAAGGACCAGGACGATCCGCATCGCCGCCGCCGTGATCCGCGACGATGGCGGCAGGCTGCTTCTGGTCCGCAAGCGCGGCACGAGCGCCTTCATGCAGGCTGGCGGCAAGATCGAGCCGGGCGAGTTGCCGGCCGTCGCCCTGGCGCGCGAATTGCGCGAGGAGTTGGGCGTTGCCGTCGATCCGGCCGCTGCCTTCCATCTCGGCTCGTTTTCTGCCCCCGCCGCCAATGAGCCGGATGCCCGCGTCGAGGCCGAGCTGTTCGAACTCTCTATCACCGGCGAGCCGCTCCCGGCGGCCGAGATCGAGGAGATGATGTGGCTCAGCCCGGAACTGGCAAGCGGCATGGAACTGGCGCCGCTCACCGCCGATGTGGTGCTGCCGCGCTTCGGCCGCCAGCCATGAGTTCACGCAACGAGGAAAAACCGGCGGCGGGCGGAGCGCCCCTCACCTTCGCGGTGCTGGTCTTTCCCGGCTTTCCGATGATGGCGTTTTCGTCGGTCATCGAACCCTTGCGCGCCGTCAACATTCTTGCAAAGCGGGACCGCTACCGCTGGGTGATCGTCGGCGCCGATCCCGGCACGGTCGAAGCGTCGAACGGCGTCGTCATCCAGCCCGGCTTTTCCGCGGCGGACGCGCCGAAGGCCGACCGCATCGTCGTCTGCTCGGGCGGCGATGCCGACCATATCGTGGCCGATGAGGCGATGAGTTGGATCCGCAAAAGCCTGCGCGGCGGCGCGCATATCGGCGCTGTCGCCGACGCTGCCTTCTTCCTCGCCCGCGCCGGCCTGCTCGACGGCCATGCCTGCACCTTGCACTGGACCAGCCAGGCCGCCTTCACCGAAGCCTTTCCGGATATCGAGCTCAGGCGTGACCTCTTCGTCATCGACCGCAAGCGTTTCACCTCGGCCGGCGGCGTCGGCAGCCTCGACATGATGCTGGAAATCATCACGCGCGACTGCGGCGCCGAGATCGCGGCGGGCGTCGCGGAATGGTTCGTGCACTCGCCTTTGCGGTCGAGCGTCGATCGCAAGCTGATGCCACTCAGATTGCGCACCGGCATCCAGAACGAGCTGGTGCTGTCGGCCATCGCCATCATGGAGGACGCGGTGGAGGAGCGGCTCGGCATGGCGGAGCTGGCGGAACGGCTCGGCGTGTCACCCGACAAGCTCGAGCGCAATTTCCGCGCCGAGCTGGATATCTCGCCCAATGGATATTACCGGCGGCTTAGGCTGAAGCGGGCAGCCGACCTGTTGGCACATTCGAAGCTGATGGTGCGCGACGTGGCGCTGGCGTGCGGGTTTGCTTCGATGTCGAGCTTTGCGAGGGCGTTTCGCGAGGAGCATGGGCACGCGCCGAAGGCGATGAGGAGGCATTAGGGGCGCGGCGTCCTCTCTGGTTAGGCCGAGTTCCGTCACACCCCCCTCTGCCCTGCCGGGCATCTCTCCCGCAAGGGGGGAGATTAGCAGCTCCACCGACGGCGTTCGTTCTGCAACGTCGGCGATTGGCGAAATCGACGGCGACATCCAATCTCCCCCCTTGCGGGGGAGATGTCCGGCAGGACAGAGAGGGGTGCTGTCCCGCCGACATCTCTGCGGTATCCAGCACAACAATCGCGGAATGCCGCACAAGCCAGAAACCTCATCCGGCTATGGTCTCCCCATCAGGAGGCGCCCATGAGCATCGTCGTATTTGACCCCGACAGCACCGAGGACGTAGACTTCAAGGACCGCATGCGCCATCCGGCTGCGGCCGATCCCGCCGGCGGYATGTGGCTGTCCGACACCGAACCGTCTTTCATCGATGCCGATGCGCTGCGCAAGGGCCGGCTCGCCAAGCTGCGCGCCTGGATGCGCGAAGCGGGCTATGGCGGCGTCGTTTTATTCGACCCCTACAACCAGCGCTACGCGACCGGCTCGCGCAACATGTTCGGCTATTTCCTGCGCAACTCGACGCGCTACTTCTTCGTGCCCACCGATGGGCCGGTCGTGCTGTTCGAATACCCGCAGAGCTACCATGTCTCGATGGTGCTCGATACGATCGACGAGGCGCGCCCCTCCAAGCTCGTCTGGTCGTCCGTCTCCGGCCGCGACGACGAGACCGCCGGGCCGTTCGCGGACGAGATCACCGAGCTGCTGAAGAAGCATGGCGGCGGGTCGATGAAGCTCGGGCTCGACCGCTGCAGCCATCTGCAGGCGCTGGCACTGGAAAGGCGCGGCTGCGAGGTGAAGGACTGCCAGGGCGAAATCCTGGCYGTACGCGCGGTCAAGACGCCGGAGGAAGTGAAATGCCTGCAGGCCTCGATGGCGGGCGCCGAAGCCGCGGTGGCGGCGGTGCGCGAGGCGATCAAGCCCGGCGTTTCCGAAAACGAGCTGTTCGCCATCATGTATCATGAGGTGATCCGCCAGGGCGGCGAGTTCATCGAGACGCGGCTGCTCACCTCGGGACAGCGTACCAATCCGTGGTTCAACGAGGCGAGCGGCCGCAAGATCAGGCCGGGCGAGCTGGTCGCGCTCGATACCGACACGATCGGCTGCTACGGCTATTATTCCGACTTCTCGCGCACCTTCCGCTGCGGTCCAGGCAAGCCGACGCCCTACCAGAAATCGCTCTACCGCATGGCGCATGACCAGGTGCAGCACAATATCGGCATCGTGAAGCCCGGCATGGCCTTCCGCGAGATCGCCGAGAAGGCGTGGAAAATCCCGGACCGCTTCGTCGACCAGCGCTACACCTCTGTCATGCATGGCGTCGGCATGCATGGCGAGACGCCTTTCATCGCGCACTCGATGGATTACGAGACCTATGGCCGCGACGGCATCATCGTGCCGGGCATGGTGGTGAGCGTCGAAAGCTATATCGGCGAGAAAGGCGGCCGCGAGGGCGTCAAGCTGGAGGACGAGATCCTGATCACCGAGACGGGAACGGAGCTGCTCTCCCGGTTTCCGTATGAAGATGAATTTCTTGACAAGTAGCGCCTACGCATCGACAGCAAGACCAGCATGAAAACGCCCATTTCCATCCGACGCGGTACGGTGGCCGCGGTATTCATCGATCTCCAGGAGGAGCATCGCAAGGACAAGCGCTATCTGGTCGAGGGATTTGGCGACATCCTCGCCAATGTGCAGCGCCTGCAGGAGGCGGCGCGGCGTAATTTCGTGCCGCTTTACCACTGGGCCTATATCGTCGACCTCGCCGAGGCGCGGCCTTTCCACCCGGTGGACGAAAGCGGCAAGTCGGCCTTTTCCGACAAGGACGATCCGCTGACCGCGATCTGCCACGAAGTGGCGCCGCAAAACGGCGAAGCCATGCTGGTCAAGCAGGAAGCCAGCGCCTTCGGCAAGAACGACTTTGGCGACAAGCTCAAGGCGGCCGGCATCGAATGGCTGGTGATTGCCGGCGTCTGGACCGAGGCCTGCATCGACGCCACGGTGAAGGACGCGGTGGCGCGCGGGTTTCGCGTGCTTCTGGTGAAGGACGCCTGCGGCAGCGCGAGTGCCGCCATGCACCAGACCGGCATCCTCAACCTCGCCAACCGTCTCTATGGCGGCGCCGTCACCAACACGCTGGACGCCTGCCGGCTGATGGCCGGCGATACGGTGAAGGTGTGGCAGGTCGAGGGCTCGGTGCCTCTGCGCTTCACCTTCGAGAACGCGGCGCAGCTTTACGCCGAGCTCTGACGGCCGTGGCCAGCAACCCAGGCAATTCGGCGAGCCGCGGCAGATATGCCGACCGGCTCGATCCGGAACTCTGGGACTATATCGACGAGGTCAACARCTGGTATCCGCCGGAGATCATCGCCGCGCCCATTGCCGAGCAGCGCGCGGTCTATGACCGGATGTGCATCGCATTTCACCAAGGCCATCCGGAGGGCGTGACGGCCAGCGACGGTCTGGTCGCCACGGCGGCGCATGCGATTCCGGTGCGGCGCTACCGCATGGCCGGTAAGGCGGCGGCAGCGATCGTCATCTACTACCATGGCGGCGGCTTCGTGCTCGGCAATCTCGACAGCCATGACGACATCTGCGCCGAAATATGCGCCGGTACCGGTTTCGAGGTGGTCTCGGCCGATTACCGCCTGTCGCCGGAGCATCTCCATCCCGCCTCCTTCGACGATGCTTCTGCGGTGTTCGAATGGGTCGCCTCGACCAGCACGCTGCCGATCGTGTTGTGCGGCGAAAGCGCCGGCGGCAACCTCGGCGCCGCGGTGGCGCAGGCGACGCGCCGCCATTCCCGGCATGCGATCGGCCAGATGCTGATCTATCCCGGCCTGGGCGGCGACGAGACCGGGCGCTCTTATCTCGAGCACGCCGAGGCGCCGCTGCTGACGGTCGCCGACATTGAGTTCTACCGGCGTATCCGCGCAGCGCCTGGGCAGGCTTTGGACGACCCGACGTTCTCGCCGCTCGGGGATCGCGATTTTTCCGGCCTGCCGCCAACCGTCATCGTCACCGCCGAATGCGATCCGCTGTCCTCCGACGGCGAAGTCTATCGCGACCGGATTGTGGCCGCCGGCGGGCAAGCGTGGTGGCGCGAGGAGCCGCGGCTGGTGCATAGTTTTCTGCGGGCAAGGTCTACGGTGCCGCGCGCGGCGGAGGCGTTTGCGAGGATTGTTGCGGATATCGGCGCGCTTGGGCGGGGCGAGTGGCCGTATTGAATGGCGCTCCCCCTCACCCAGCCTCCGCTTCGCTCGGCTGACCTCTCCCCAAGGGGAGAGGAGCCTGTCAGCGCCGGCGCGAACCTCTTCTCCCCTCGGGGAGAAGGTGGCCGCGAAGCGGCCGGATGAGGGGGCGGCGCCGTCTGAGGCGACTTTAGCCTGCGGAACAGCGCACAAGAACTGCGGAAAACCAAACATTTCGCCGCGGAAAGCGGACCTATCATTCCCCTGCAGGCAACGGCGCCTTGGCGGTCGCATCCGCCCCCGCGCCTGGCGATCCCGGGGCGGCCGTTGCTTCATGCAAGTCCTTGCCCCAACAGACCGCCGCACGGGCAACGAGCGCCAACAACAGAGGGAACGACGATGAAATTCATGCTGACCGACAGAAAACTGCACCCGCAGGCGAAGCCGACTGCCGACGATTTCAAGACGGGCGCGATCAGCCGGCGCGAATATCTGGCGCTGATGGCGGGCCTCGGCGTCAGCGCCGCCGGCGCGATGGCGCTGGGCGGGATCGTTCCCTCGCCTGCCCGCGCCGCCGAGCCGAAAAAGGGCGGCGTGCTGCGCGTGGCGATGAACGTCAAGGGCTTCAAGGACCCGCGCACGTTCGACGGCGTCGAGATGTCGAACGTCGCGCGCCACTGCAACGAATATCTGGTGCGCTGGAAAACCGACTTCAGCTTCGAACCCTGGCTCTTGGAAAGCTGGGAAACCAGCGACGACGCCAAGACGATCACGCTCAACGTGCGCAAGGGCATCACATGGTCGAACGGCGACATTTTCAACGCCGACGACGTGATCCACAATCTCAACCGCTGGTGCGATGCCTCGGTCGCCGGCAATTCGGTCGCCGCCCGCATGGGCGCGCTGGTCAACGCCGACACCAAGAAGCCCGTCGAAGGCGGCATCCAGAAGGTCGACGACTACACAGTCAAGCTCAACCTGCCCAAGCCCGACATCTCGCTGATCGCCGGCATGGCCGACTATCCGGCGCTGATCATGCACCGCTCCTATGAGGGCGATGCCGATCCGAAGAAAGCTTTGGCCATCACCACCGGGCCATGCGAGCTGGTCAGTTGGGACGCCGAGACCGGCGCCGAGGTGAAGCGCAAGGACAAGCCCTGGTGGAAGGGCGAGTTCTATCTCGACGGCATCAAATGGGTCGACTACGGCTCCGATCCCAACGCTATGCTGTCGGCCTTCGAATCCGGCGAGATCGACACCGACCACGAGACCGCGTCGGACGCCGTCTCGCAGACCGAGCAGATGGGCCTGCAGAACTCCGAGATCGCCACCGGCTCGACCATCGTGGCGCGCTTCAATGTCTCCAACGCACCCTATGACGACGTCAAGGTGCGCCGCGCCGCCCAGCTTGCCGTCGACAATGCGGCTGTGCTGAAGCTCGGGCTCGATGGCCRCGGCAAGCCCGCCGACAACCACCATGTCGGCCCCATGCACCCGGAATTCGCCGATATCGGGCCGGCCWAGCAAGACGTCGATCAGGCCAAGAAGCTGATCACGGAAGCCGGCAAGGCCGACCACGAATATGAGYTGATCTCGGTCGACATCGAATGGCAAAAGAGCACCGCCGACGCGATCGCCGCACAAATCCGCGAGGCGGGCTTCAAGATCAAGCGGACCGTGCTGCCGGCCGCGACCTTCTGGAACGACTGGAGCAAGTTCCCCTATTCCTGCACCGAATGGCTCGGCCGCCCGCTCRGCGTGCAGGTGCTGGCGCTAGCCTACAAATCGGGCGGCGCCTGGAACGAAAGCGCCTATTCGAACAAGGAGTTCGACGAGCTTCTCGACAAGGCGCTTGCGACGCCCGACGCCRCACAGCGCAAGGAGATCATGGCCAAGATCGAGACGAACCTGCGCGATTCCGGCATCATCATCCAGCCCTACTGGCGCTCGGTCTACCGCACCTACCGCAAGGGCGTGCAAGGCTGCGAGCAACACCAGGCGCTCGAGCAGCATTTCGAGAAAGTGTGGCTGGAGTCCTGATTTTCCGGAAACTTGCCGCCTTCTGACCCGCGCGACAAAAGTCGTTCGGGTCAGACAAACTTAGCACATTGCATTTCTAGACAACTCACATCGGTTTGTTTGCCTTGACACGGCAATTGCTGATCTGCCTGTAATCTGAATGCGCCCGCAACGGGTTGCCGAAGGATTCATGCCGACAGGGAATATTCCGATGCGCGCCCGCTGGGCTTTCTTCGTTGCACCCATTATTCCGGCGATCCTGCCCGGCTACAATTGGCATAYCCACCACCCTGAAGCAGCGCCTCTATCGGGCTTCCTATTTATATGCCTTGCTTTCTATTTTCTGGAGGCATTGATCGGAATACCTGCATTCTACATTCTTACCCGGCGGCGCTGGCGGCGTTTTTGGRTATACACCGTCGTTGGCTTTCTGGCGGTTTTCGTTCCACTATTTGTCTTCGRCCTTGTCCGGTGGCATGCGCCGTACGGCATGGTTTTGTATTTGTGTTCCTTGGCAGGAATCTTCGGCGCCGCTACAGGCCTGATTTTCTGGCTCTTGGTGCGCCCGGACAAAGATCCGATAGAGCAGCTTGCGTCGCACTTTACCTAGGTCGATTTAGTTTCGCGGGCGAACAACGATGGACCACTTCGACCTCGGCACCTATCGCCGTCCCATCTCGACCTCCTCGGCCGAGACGCAGCGTTGGTTCGATATCGGGCTGAACTGGTGCTACGGCTTCAACCACGAGGAAGGCATAAAGTGCTTCGAGAAGGCGCTGGAGACCGATCCTGGCTGCGCCTTCGTRCATTGGGGAATCGCCTATGCCGCCGGGCCATTCTACAATTTGACCTGGAAGGAGCATGGCAAGGCCGAGGCCGACCATGTCGCCAAGCGCYGCTTCGAACATGTGCGGCTGGCACGAGCCAATGCGGCGAGCGCGAGCCCCGTCGAACGGCGGCTGATCGAGGCGCTCGGCGCGCGCTTCCAGCAGCCGCATGGCGTGAGCGCCRCCGAGTTCGAAAAATGGGACGACGCCTATGCCGCGGCGATGCGCCAAGTCTATCGCGACTATACCGATGACCATGACGTGATGGCGCTGACCGTCGAGGCGCTGATGATGCGGACGGTGCGGCGCCTGTGGAACCTCCGGAACGGCGCGCCGGCGCCGAATTCCGATGTGTTGGAGGCGCTGGAGATCTGTGAGCGCTCGATCCGCCTCTCGGACGAAGCAGGGGCCGCGCCCCACCCGGCAGCGCTCCATCTCCATATCCACCTGCTCGAAATGTCGACGCAGCCCGAGCGTGGCATGCGCTCGGCGGAGCGGCTGGGCACGATGTGTCCCGATGCCGGCCWTATGAACCACATGCCGGGGCACATTTACGTGCTCTGCGGCGAATACGAGAAGGCCAAGATCGCCAGCGAGAAGGCGGTGCGTGCCAACGACCTCTACCTCGCCTATGCCGGCGAGCCGACCTACTACCTGCTCGGATGCTGCCACGACCTGCATCTGATGATGTTCACCTGCATGTTGCTTGGCCAATACCGCCCTGCCCTGTGGGCCGCCGACAAGGTGCGCAGCCTGGTGACGCGCGACGTCGTCAGCATTCCGGAACGGCCGAAGCTGACGCAGACGGTCGAGGGCTATCACGCGATGAAATCGCATGTGCAGGTGCGCTTCGGGCGCTGGCGCGAAATCATCGACGAGCCGATGAACGGCGAGCCCGACCTCTATGTGGTGACCGCCGCGCTGCAGCATTACGCCAAGGGCGTGGCGCATGCGACGCTGCGCGAATTCGCGGCGGCCGAACGCGAACGCGAGTTGTTTAGCCGGCAGATCGACAGCATTCCGCCGGAGCGCCGCTTCCTCAGCAACCCGACGAAAGCCTCGCTCGCGGTGGGCGCGGCACTTCTCGACGGCGAGCTCGCCTATCACCAGGGCCGTCACGACGAGGCCTACGGGCATCTGCGGCACGCGGTCGAGCTCGACGACAATTTGTCCTACACGGAGCCATGGGCGTGGATGCACCCGCCGCGCCACGCGTTGGCGGCGCTTTTGCTCGACCAGGGCCATGCGGCGGAAGCCGAGCAGGTCTATCGCGACGATCTGGGCTTGAGCGGTGCCGTGCAGCGCTGCGCCCAGCACCCGGACAATGTCTGGGCGCTGCACGGGCTGGTCGAATGCCTGAAGCGGCGCGGCGAGAAAGACGAGCTGCCGGACCTGCAGGCCAGGTTGGCGACAGCGCTTGCCAAGACGGACGTGCCGATCACCTCGTCCTGCCTGTGCCGGACGAGTGTGCATGCGGACCATTGCTGCTATCACTAATTCCACGGCACAGGGATTAGTTCGGGTCTGCGCGCGTCGCTTCGCTCCTTGCTCCGCCCGTGGATGACGACCGGGTGGGCGTTTCGGCCAATCTCCAAGGCATGCCACCTGCCACCGCAAACAGAGCCGATCGAATTCCCTGCGTAGCGCCACCCGCTACGAGAATATCTCCGCCAGTTCGTCGATGCTTGCACCGTCCTTCGCCTGACGCAGCTCGACATAGCTTACCGCCGTGGCAATCGACAGCACCATCGACACCACGGTCTGCACCAGCGCGGCTCCGATCTCGGCAATGATGCCGCCGAACAGCACGAGAACGAGCAATATTCCCCACTGGATGATCATCGCGATGATGATGAGAATGAGGAACAGGCCGAAAAGCGCCCAGCGGCTGCCCTTGGTCAAGGCCCGGCTGCGCGACATCGAGCCGAACACGCCCCGCCGCTCCTGGATCAGGACCGGCACCGACATCGACCAGCCAAGCCACAGGATGATGCCCGGCACGATCAGCAGTACCAGGCCGATACCGGSGCCGATAGCGACGAGAATGCCGATCGCCAGCGTCGGCAGCAGGAAGYGGATCGCAATCTGGATGCAGTCGCCGAAGGACGGCCRCTTGCCGTTGAGGTCCTCGATGGTCGCCCGCACCAGCGCCGATTGCAGCAGCAGCGTGAACACAAATGAAATCAGGCCGGCGATGACGGTGATGTAGGAATTGCGAAACGCCGCGCTCGGATCCGGCATGGCACCGGATTCCGTTTGCAGGATTGCATTGATCTGCGGCTGGGTCGCCATCCGGACCAGCAACGTCGGCAGCCCCGCAAACAGCGCCGCCAATCCGACGCAAAGTCCGATGTTTCGGCCGATCACGCCAAAGGTGTTGCTGAATACCCTGCCGATCTCGAACCTACCGGGTCGTCCCAATGTCGCAGTGGTCATGATAATTTCCCCCGAGTCGCCGCCCGCATCCAATCGGTGACTTCAAAGTAAATTTGCCAAGATTGCGGGGTTCCGTCCAGTGCGCTTGCAATTGTCATGGCGTATTGCCAGTGTCGGCCCCGAACCGCAGGTTGCAGGGGGAACGAGCGGGTGACGGCCGCAGGGACGGAAGACGCCGGACGGCTGGCGCAGTTGCATAAGCAGCTGCTCACTGACGCTTCGATCCAGTTCGGGCTGCCGACCTATGTGCAGCCACAGCCGCCGGAGTGGCTGAAACCGTTTCTGGACGGCCTGGCCAAGCTTGGTCCCTATATGATCTATCTGTTCTGGGGCGCGGTGATCATCGGCGTCGCGATCATCGCTTTCCTGCTTTTCCTTGAAGCCAAAGGCATCGCCTGGCGCCTGCCCTGGCGACGCAAGCGTCTGGAGGCCGAAGCGAAGGAAGAGTGGCGCCCTGACGCAGGGGCTGCCCAGATCCTGCTCTCGGAGGCCGATGCGCTCGCCGCGCGCGGCGAATATGACGAGGCGGTGCATCTTCTGTTGCGCCGCAGCGTCGCCGACATCGCCACCCGGTTGCCCGATTTCCTGCGGCCGTCGCTGACCGCGCGCGACATCGCCGCGGCGGGGTCGATCCCCACCCGGCCCCGCGCCGCCTTCAGCGAGATCGCCCGGATCGTCGAGGCGGCCTTGTTCGCCCGCCGTCCCGTCGGCGCCGAGGGCTGGCGGCAGGCGCGCGGCGCCTATGAGCGTTTCGCCTTCCGGGATGCGTGGGCATGAGCGCGCAGGTGACAGGGGCAGCACAAGAACCGTTCAGCCGCAAAACCCTGTTCTGGGGTATTTTCGCCAGTCTGCTGGCGGCGGCGGGGTTTTTCCTGCTCTCCACCTATGCGCCCGATTTCCGCGAGCCCGCAGGCGGCGGTACGCCATTTTCCAAGGGCGGCACCGGTTATGCCGGGCTTGTCGAATGGCTGAAGCTCACCAATGGACAGGCGCCGCCGATGGAACGCGGCGAGAAGGGCCTGGCGTCCCCGCTCGCCTCGACCTTCCTGCTCGTCGTCACCATCGCGCCGAGCAGCGACCCGGCCGCGCTCGACCGGCTCATCAAGRCACGCTCGGGCAAGGACACGCTGTTCGTCCTGCCGAAATGGCAGACCTTTCCCCTGCTGGGGCACGATGGTTGGGAGACGAAGATCGAGCGGCTGCCCAACAGCGTCGTCAACGATTGGCTCGGCCGCATCGCCAAGGCAAAGCTCGGCGAGGCAAGGAACACGCTCTCGCAGATCAATATCGCCGGCCGCATGGTCGCCGCGCCGGACGAGTTGCAATGGGTGGCGGACGAGCATCCGCTGATCGCGGCGGGCGACGGCAGGGCTATCCTGACCGAGCTCGACAATGAGCCCTTCTACATCCTCACCGATCCCGATTTCATCAACAATGCYGGGCTGAAGGACGAGCAGACGGCGGCCGCCGCCCTCGACATGATCGCCATGATCGAGCCCGCCAAGGGCGCGGTCATGTTCGACCTGACGCTGCACGGCATCGGCCAGAAATACGATCTCGCCAAGCTTCTGGTCGAACCGCCCTTCCTCGCGCTGACGCTGTCGGTGCTGGTGGCGGCCGCGCTTGCGTTCCTGCACGGGCTCGGCCGCTTCGGCCCGCCGCGCGCCGAGGGGCGCGCCATCGCCTTCGGCAAGCAGGCGCTGGTCGACACCACGGCGATGCTGCTCAGGCGCGCCGGGCRATTGCAAGGGCTTGGCGACCGCTATGCCGCGCTGATGCGTCAGCGCGCCGCCGCGCTGCTCGGCGCGCCGCACGGGCTGCAGGGCGAGGCGCTCGACCGCTGGCTCGATTCCCGCGACAAGGGCGAGGCTCATGGCTTCACCGCGCGGTTCAAGGCAGTGAACGATTCCAACAGTTTGGCCGCAATGCATGAAGCAGCGGAAAAGCTGCATGACTGGACGGCAAGGAGGCTCGGTGAACGTCGATGAAGTGAAGGCCCTGGCGAACGCGATCAGGGAAGAGGTGGCGAAAGCCATCACCGGGCAGCGCGACACGGTCGACCTGATGCTGACGGCTTTATTCGCCGGCGGGCATATCCTGCTCGAAGGCCCGCCAGGCACCGCCAAGACCATGACGGCGCGTTGCTTCGCGCAGGCGCTCGGCGTCGCCTATGGCCGCATCCAGTTCACGCCCGATTTGATGCCCGGCGACATCGTCGGCTCCAACATCTACAATTTCCAGACCGGGCAGTTCACGCTGACGCGCGGGCCGATCTTCTGCGATCTTCTGCTCGCCGACGAAATCAACCGTACGCCGCCGAAGACACAAGCCGCCCTGCTCGAGGCCATGCAGGAGCACGCCGTCACCTTCGACGGCACCACGCATTCGCTCGGCCGGAATTTCATGGTGGTGGCGACGCAGAACCCGATCGAGCATCAGGGCGTCTACCCGCTGCCCGAGGCGCAGCTTGACCGCTTCCTGTTCAAGCATCGGGTGAGTTATCCGGACCTCACGGAGGAGCGCGCGATCATCGTCAATCACGGCGGCTCGGCCTCGCACGACATCGAGCAATACGGCATCAAGGCGCGGACCGACCGCAAGGTGCTTGAAGCCGCGCTCGCCACGGTCGGCGACGTCACGCTGGTCGACGATGTCGTCGGCTATATCGCGGCCCTTGTGCGCGGTACGCGCGAAAGCCCCGACCTCGAGGTCGGCGCCAGCCCGCGCGCGGGCGCCATGCTGGCGCGCGCCGCGCGCGCCAGGGCGGCGCTCGACGGCCGCAACTACGTCATCCCGGACGACGTCAAGGCCTTGGCCGTGCCGGCGCTGCGCCACCGCGTCGTGCTCTCACCGGCCGCGCAGATCGACGGGCGCCTGGTCGAGCAGATCGTCTCCGACCTCGTCGACCACACGGAAGCGCCGCGTTGATCTATCCGAGCGGCAGAGCGGTATGGGCAGCGGCGGCGGGGGCGATCCCCGCCTTCCTGATCGCGCTCGCGCTTCCGCATGTCTGGTATCTCGGCCTATTGTGGATCTGCGTGCTGCTTGCCTTCCTGGCGGTGGACGCGGCCGCGAGCAGAGGCCGCGCCGCGCTCGACGCCACGCTGACGGCGCCGCCGCAAGTGGGCATTGGCGGGCRCTTCACGCTGCACATCGCGGCCGGTCTCGGGGCAAGGCTTAGGCGCCTGCAGGCGCGTGTGGGGCATGACCAGCGCCTGCAGCCGGTCGCGGGCACCGGCGGCGCGCTGCCGGCCGATGGCGGCACGCTCGACCTCGAATTCGAGGCGATCCGGCGCGGCATCGCCAGCTTCGACCGGCTCTGGCTGCGCTGGCAGGGCCCGTTCGGGCTGGTGTGGAACCAGGTCATATTGCCGATCGACCGCAAGGTTGCGGTGCTGCCCAATGTCAACAGCGCGCGCGACGAGGCGATCACGCTGCTGCAGCGCTCGGCCCTTGCCGACGGCCATGCGCAGAAGCGCGCCGGCCAGGGCCGCGAGTTCGAGGCGCTGAAGGATTACCAGCCCGGCATGGGCCGGCGCATGATCGACTGGAAGCGCAGCGCCCGCCACGGCAAGCTTTTGGCGCGCGAGTTCCGGATCGAGGAAAACAACAACATCGTGCTTGCCATCGACAGCGGCCGCCTGATGTGCGAGCCGGTCGACGGCGTGCCGAAGGTCGACCGCGCGGTGACGGCCGCGCTTCTGTCGGCCTTCATCGCGCTCAAGGGCGGTGATCTCGTCAGCCTGTTTTCCTTCGACGCCCGGCCGCGCGTCTCCAGCGGCGCGGTGCGCGGCTCGCCGAGCTTCACCATGATCCAGAAGCGCGCCGCCGAGATCGACYATTCGACCGAGGAGACCAACTTCACCCTGGCGCTGACCACGCTTTCGGCCAGGCTCGACCGGCGCTCGCTGGTCATCGTCTTCACCGATTTCGTCGATCCGATCAGCGCCGAGCTGATGCTGCGCACCGTCGGCCGGCTGACCGAGCGGCATCTGGTGCTGTTCATGCTGATGAAGGATGTGGAGCTGGAAACGCTGGCCGACATGGCGCCGGCGGCGCCCGAGGATGTCGCCCGCTCCGTCACCGCCGGCGACCTCCTGAAGCAGCGGCAGGTGGTGATCGGCAGGCTCAGGCTGCTTGGCGCGCATGTCATCGAGGCCGACCACCAGCGGCTCGGCCCGGCGCTGGTCGAGCGCTATATCCAGCTCAAGGAGGAGAACCTCTTATGACGCTGTCCGCCGGCACCGATGCTGTCCGCCAGTCGCTGGCAAGCTTCCGCCTGGAGCGCGAGGCTGACTGGAAAGCCTTCGAGGCGCTGCTGGCGCGCGTCGAGAAGCGCGCGCCGCGCGCGCTGTCGGAAGACGAGCTGCTGTCGCTGCCGCTGCTTTACCGTTCGGCGCTGTCGTCGCTTTCGGTGGCGCGCGCGACCTCGCTCGACAGCGCGCTGATCGCCTATCTCGAGGCGCTTTGCCTGCGCGGCTATTTCTATCTCTACGGCGCGCGGCGATCCTTGAGGACGCGCATCGGCGACTTCTTCCTGCACGACTGGCCGGCCGCGATCCGCGATCTTTGGCGGGAGGTATGGACATCCGTCGGTTTGACGGTGATCGGCGCCATCGCCGGCTATTGGCTGGTCGCCTCCGACAAGCGCTGGTACGACGCCATCATCGCGCCGAGCCTGGCGGGCGGGCGCAACCCGGATTCGTCGGCTGAGACGCTGCGCGCCGTGCTTTACGGCGGCGGCGACCATTTCCTGTCGGGGTTCGCCGCCTATCTCTTCACCCACAACACGCAGGTCTCGATCCTGGCCTTCGCGCTGGGCTTCGCCTTCGCCGTGCCGAGCGTGCTGATCATCCTGATGAATGGCTGCATGCTCGGCGCCATTTTCCAGATCTATGCCGCCAAAGGCCTGGGCTTCCAGCTCGGTGGTTGGCTGTCGATCCATGGCACGACGGAACTGTTCGCCATCGCGATTGCGGGTGCCGCCGGCATGCGCATCGGCACCAGCATCGCCTTTCCCGGCGAGCTGACCCGCATGGCGGCTGCCGCCCGGGCCGGGCGCGTGGCCGCGACCGCCATGATCGGCGTCACGGTGATGCTGCTTTTCGCCGGACTGTTGGAAGGCATCGGTCGGCAGACGATCACCAGCGATCTCGCCCGCTATTCGATCGGCGGYGGCATGCTGGCCTTCTGGATTTGCTATTTCTACCTGTTCCGGATGGTGCGGCATGGCGACCGCTAGGGCAGCGAAGGTCAAGGACCCGGCGRCATTGATCCGCCCGTTGGTGACACCGGAGGGCGTCGACCTCAGGGTGAAGCTCGCCGACGCCGGCACCCGGGCTTCCGGATTCCTRCTCGACGTGGTGATCATCATCGTGGCTGCGGTCGTGGTAAGCCTCGTCGCCCTGTTCGGACTTGGCGGGCTTGGCGTGCAGGATGCCGAACCGCTGTTCATCGTCTGGATCATTTTCATCTTCTTCCTGCGCAACGTCTATTTCATCGCCTTCGAGGCGGGACGGCGGGCAGCCACGCCGGGCAAGCGCATGGTCGGCGTGAGGGTCGCCTCGCGCAGCGGCGCCGGCCTGACGCTCGACCAAGTCATCGCGCGCAACCTGATGCGCGAGATCGAAGTCTTTCTGCCGCTGTCGATCCTGGCCGCGCGCGCCAGCGCCGATGTCGCCGACACGCTGACGACCATCTTCGGCCTGGTCTGGGCGCTGCTCTTCTCGCTGTTCCCGCTGTTCAACCGCGACCGTCTGAGGATCGGCGACCTGCTCGCCGGCACCTGGGTGGTCGAGGYGCCGAAAGTGGCGCTGCTCGAGGACCTTTCGCGGCGCAAGGACCCGATCGCGGCACGCTTCCAGTTCAGCCCCGCGCAGCTCGACGCCTACGGCATCGCCGAGCTGCAGAAACTGGAGGAAGTGCTGCGCCGCGACGATCATTCCGCGCTCAAAGCAGTGGCGGAGACAATCGCCCGCAAGATCGGCGCCAGGGTCGAACCGGTCGATTCAAAGGCTTTCCTCACCGCCTATTACGGCGAGCTGYGCGCCCATCTGGAACGCAAGCTGCTGCTCGGGAATAGGAAGGCGGATAAGTACGCGCGGTAGCGAAGCGTCCCTCGCCTACCCCACCCACTTTTCATAGTCCGACACCAGGAGATGCAGCGGCGCGACGTCCTCGTCGATGTTGGAGAAGCGGCCGATCGGCTCGCGGAAGACGTTGTCGGTGAGGTCGTCATTGACGGTCGAGACCTCGCCGATCAGCACATCCTTGCCCTCGGCCCAGAAGGCGTGCCAGACGCCGGGCAGCAGCGTGACGCTCTGGCCGGGATCGAGCTTCAGCAGTCCTCCCGCCGGCAACCTGGTGATGGTGCCGTCGACCGGCACCGAGACTTCGGCCTTCGGGTCGATGCCGCCGTCGCGGTCRTGCATGAAAAGCTCCAGCACCAGCTTGCCGCCGCCGCGGTTAATGATGTCCTCGGCCTTGATGTTGTGGCGGTGCATCGGCGACAGCTGGTCCTTGCGCGAGATCATGATCTTCTCGGCATAGAGCATGCCCATGCCGAGCTTCATGTCCTCGTAGCGGCCGTTTCGCACGGTGAACAGGAACAGGCCGAGCTCGTCGAACTTCTCCTGGCCGTAATCGGTGATGTCCCAGCCAAGGCGGGAGGTGAAGATGGCCGAGGAGTCGGCCTTGTGCGCCTTCATCTCTTCCGGCGACCAATAGGCGAAGGGCGGCATGATATAGCCGAAGGAGCGGATGAAGGCGTCGGCTTCGCGGATGATGTCGTTGATCTTGGAGCGCTTCATGGTGGTTCTCCTCCGGCCGATGCCTTGCTGAATCTGCCCATCCGAATAGCCCAATGCCGGTCCGCTGTCGACRCAAACCCGCTGCTCTGGCCCCRTGACATCCGGCCGGATCGGGACCATAAACCCAGCCGGACTTTTCGATTTTGCGCATGTCTTTGTCCCGAAACCGGATCCCGCTCTCGGGAGACATGCTTTGAATGGTGATCTCATGCCAAGCATAGACGACCTCGACACGCCGGCGATCCTGATCGATGCGGCCCGCGCCGAAGCCAACATCAGGAAGGCGCAGGCGCATGCCGACGCCCACGGGCTGAAGCTGCGCCCGCACATCAAGACGCACAAGCTGCCTTATTGGGCGAAGAAGCAGGTGGCGGCGGGCGCCGTCGGCATCACCTGCCAGAAGATCGGCGAGGCAGAGGTGATGGCCGACGCCGGGCTCAAGGATATTTTCCTGCCCTACAACATTCTCGGCCGCGCCAAGCTGGAGCGGCTCAAGGCGCTGCATGGGCGTGTCACGCTGTCGGTGACGGCGGACAGCCATGAGACGCTGGAGGGCCTTGCCGCCACCTTCACCGATGCCGGCCATCCATTGCAGGTGCTGGTCGAGTGCGACACCGGCATGGGCCGCTGCGGCGTCCAGAGCGCCGAAGACGCTGTGACGCTGGCAAAGGTCATCGATCAGGCGAAAGGCCTCTCCTTCGGCGGGCTGATGACCTATCCGGCGGYGGGTCGCGCCGCCGAGGCAGACGCCTGGCTGAAGGCCGCGCGTGATGCGCTTGCGGCGGCAGGGCTCGCATGCGAACGCATCTCCAGCGGCGGCACGCCGGACATGTGGCGCTCCGGCGAGGACAGCGTCGTCACCGAATACCGGCCCGGCACCTACATCTATCTCGACCGCTACCAGGTCGCCAAAGGCGTCGGCACACTCGACGATTGTGCGCTGACGGTGCTCGCCACCGTCGTCAGCCACCCGACGAAGACGCGCGCCATCCTCGACAGCGGCAGCAAGGCGCTGTCGTCCGATACGCTGGGCCTGCCGGAGTTCGGCGAACTGCTCGGCGTGCCGGGCGCCCGAGTGACCGGTTTGAGCGAAGAGCACGGCACCGTCACGCTCTCCGACGGCGCCGGCTTGCGCATAGGCGAGCGTGTGCGCGTCGTGCCCGACCATTGCTGCGTGGTCACGAATTTGTTCGATCAGGTGCATCTGATCGACGGCGACACGGTGCTGGAAACGCTGCCGGTGGCAGCAAGGGGGCGGATGGGGTGAGGAGCGCCTCTCCTTCTCCCCTTGTGGGAGAAGGTGTCGCCGAAGGCGACGGATGAGGGGTGCTCCAGGGAAAGCCAGCGTCTCACTCCGCTGGAACACCCCTCATCCGTCTCGGCGATACCGCGCCGATCCACCTTCTCCCACAAGGGGAGAAGGGGGAGCCTTCTCCGCCTGCCTTGCCGCAACCCTGCGCATCGCGGTCACGCGCCTGCGGAAAATCTCCGTGCGCATCGCCATCAGGTGCAGCACGAAGAACAGCACGGTGAAGCCGAGCGCCATGACGGCGAGCGGCCACAGCATCGAAGGGTCGAWGGTCGGGCCGCCGAGGCGGAAGACCGACGCCGGCTGGTGCAGCGTGTTCCACCAGTCGACCGAGAATTTGATGATCGGGATGTTGATGAAGCCGACCAGCGTGATGATTGCCGCGGCCCAGGCGGCCCGGCCAGCATCGTCGAGCGCGCGGGTCAGCGCGATGATGCCAAGATACATCAGGAAAAGCACGAAGACCGAGGTCAGCCGCGCRTCCCAGACCCACCAGGTGCCCCACATCGGCTTACCCCAGATGGAACCGGTGATCAGCGCCAGCGCGGTGAAGGTGGCGCCGATCGGGGCCGCCGATTTCAGCGCCACATCGGCCAGCGGATGACGCCAGACCAGCGTGCCCAGCGCCGAGATCGCCATGATCGTGTAGCACATCATGGCGAGCCAGGCGAAAGGCACGTGGATATACATGATGCGCACGGTGATGCCCTGCTGGAAATCCTCCGGCGCGGTGAAGCTCATATAGAGGCCGACGGCGAGCAGGATCGTCGCGGCCGCCGCCAGCCATGGAATGACCTTGTCCGCCAGCCCGACGAAGCGCGTCGGGTTGGCGAGGTCAGTCCATGCGGAAAAGCGTGAGGCGGTGTCGCTCATGCCGATCTAAATAGACCGGCATGAGGTTTGGGGCAATTGGACGGATGTCGCAGACGGGAGTGCTTTCCCTTCTCCCCTTGTGGGAGAAGGTGGATCGGCGCGTTAGCGCCGAGACGGATGAGGGGTGTTCCAGCGGAATGAGACGTTGGTGTTCCCTGGAACACCCCTCATCCGGCCGCTTCGCGGCCACCTTCTCCCACAAGGGGAGAAGGGAAGAACTTACGCCGCTTCCGTCACCGGACGGCTGAGGCGGCGGACCTCCTCGTCGTTGAGCAGACCGCCGGCGCGCAGCAGGGCGGCGAAGCGGCCGTTGCGCAGCGACAGCTCGGTGAAGCCGCCCATCTCGACCACCTTGCCCTTGTCCATGAAGACGACGAGGTCGGCGTCGCGGACCGTGGTCAGGCGGTGGGCGATGATGAAGGTGGTGCGGTTGCGACGCARCTCGTCGATCGCTTCCTTGACGCGGTCCTCGGTCTCGACGTCGAGCGCGCTGGTCGCCTCGTCGAGCACTAGGATCGGCGCGTCCTTCAGCACGGCGCGGGCGATGGCGATACGCTGGCGCTCRCCGCCCGAGAGCTGGCCGCCCCGCTCGCCGACGACGGTGTCGTAGCCGCCGCTCTTGGACAGGATGAAGTCCTGCGCGGCGGCGGCATTGGCGGCGGCGTGCACCTCGTCATTGCTCGCGTCGGCGCGGCCGACGCGGATGTTGTCCTCGATCGAGCGGTTGAGCAGGCCGGCGTCCTGGAAGACGGTGGCGATCGAGTGGCGCAGCGACTTGCGGGTCACCGTGCGGGTGTCGATGCCGTCGATCAGGATACGGCCGTGGGACGGCGTGAAGACGCGCTGCAGGAGATTGATGAGCGTCGTCTTGCCGGCGCCGGTCGGGCCGACGATGGCGACCGTCTGGCCAGCCTGGACCTCGAAGGAGACGTCCTCGATGCCGTGGCCGGAATTGGCGAACTCGAAGCTGACATTCTCGAAGCGGACATGGCCGGTGACGTTGGTCAACTCGCGCAAGCCGTCAGGCTCGGCAACCTCGGCAGCCGAGTCCTCGAGACGATAGAAGTCCTCGAGCTTGGCGCGCGCTTCGGAAATCTGGGTGGTGAAGGCCGACATCTGGTCGAGACGGGCGATCAGCATACCAGCAAAGCCGGTGAAGGCGACGACATCGCCGACGCGGAGCTGGCCAAGGGTGACGAGATAAGCGCCGATCGACAGCACGATCATCATCGAGATGGTCGACGACAGCCGGTTCAGCGCATTGGCGATCGCCCACCAGTCGAGCACCGGGTTCTGGGCGTCGAGCAGATCCTTTACGTAGCGCTTCAGCGTCGCGGTCTCGTGGCCGATGCGGTTGTAGCTCTGCAGCACGGCGACATTGCTGACGCTGTCGGAGACATGCGCGAAGACCTTGTGGTAGTGGCGCTCGACGGCGGTCTGCCCCGACTTGGTGCGGCGCATGACGATGCGGCCGATGCCGACGTAAAGCACGCCCAGGCCAAGCAGCACGACGGACATGCGGATGTCCATGGACAGCGCGGTCGGAACCAGCAGCACCAGCGCGATGGCCRTCGAGAGATGGAMGCRCATGAATTCAAGCCAGAGGCTGAACAGGGTCTCGACGGCGCGCAGCAGCGTGTGCAGCGAATTGGAGGTACCGCGCTGGTGGTGCCAGGCAAGCGGCATGGTGATGACGCGCTCGAAGGACTGGCACAGCACTTCCGAGCGGCGGGCGTGGGCAAAACGGTCGGCGCCACGCGCCACCAGCACGAAGGCTATGACATTGAAGACACCGATGGCTGCCCAGACGGCGAGCGTCGAAAACACCGCGCCTTTTTCGGAGATGGCACCGATCACCCTGCCCAGCAGGATCGGCTCGAGGATCGCGATCGCCGCGAGCGCGACGTTGGCGCCGCAAATCAGCGCGACGCGCTTCTTGTCGGCCGCCAGATAACCCAGCGCTCTAAAGTAGATCTGCAGAAGTGACACTTCAGCTACTCCGCCAAACTCTTGTCTGTGCTCAATGCCCGAATTGTGCACCGCACCATTTTTTGACACGTATCGGTTAATGTGTCGCGAAACAATGCGTCGTCTATCCMTTCCGTTCCCATTTAGCGAACAAAAGATGACGACGGTACGAAATCTGACGTGATCACCTAACGGTTTGAGATAAAAGGTGAAATGTCAGGCTTACGGCAAAATAATGGCACTTGGCTCCCGCTGCCACATTTTTAATCACAAGCTGCTTGCTTAGCCTGCCCTAAAGGAAGGCACACGATCGGGCACAGGGGCCTTGCCAAGTAAAAAACGGCGATCGGCCGCGCACCCCGAGGGATGCGCGGCCGACAAGCCAAGCCTTTGATTTTACGCAGGTATCCTGACGACGACCTCGGTCTTGCCGCCGGCCTTCGGCTCGAAAGACGCCGATTTTTTCTTCGAGCCGTCGACTTCTAGCGAGATCGACTTGGTCTTTTTGTCGCGGATGACGCGAAGCTTGATCTCGCCGTCGAACATCTTGAGCGTCGCGGCGTAGCCATCCCAGTGCCCGGGCAGCTTCGGTCTAAACGTGAWCTCCTTGCCGCGCCGCTCGATGCCGAGGATGCCTTCCACCGCGGCCCGGTAAAGCCAGCCGGCCGAGCCCGTGTACCAGGTCCAGCCGCCGCGCCCCCCCTTGCCTTCGCCGGCATAGATGTCAGCGGCCACCACATAGGGTTCGACGCGGTAGTGCTCGGCCGCCGCCTCATCCGAGGCGTGGTTGACGGGGTTCAGCATCGAGAAGCAGCGATAGGCCTCGTCGGTGCGGCCCATCTCGGCCAGCGCGATCACGAACCAGGTGGCGGCATGGGTGTACTGGCCGCCATTCTCGCGCACGCCCGGCGGATAGCTCTTGATGTAACCGGGATCCTTCTCGCTCTTCGAGAAGGGCGRCGTGAACAGCTTGACGATCTTGAGCTCGTCATCGACCAGCATCTCGGTCGCCTGTTCCATGGCCGTCGTCGAACGGGCCGGATCGCCCTCGCCCGACAGCACGCTCCAGGACTGGGCGATCGAGTCGATCTTGCACTCGTCGGAGTTATGCGAACCGAGCGGCGTGCCGTCGTCGAAGCTGCCGCGCCGGTACCATTGGCCGTCCCAGGCGGTGCTTTCCAGGGCCCGCTTCAGCGCATCCGCGTGCTTGGACCAGGCCTGCGCCCGCTTGGTGTCGCCCTGCCCCTTGGCGACGGGCGCGAAGTCGGTGAGCGTCTTCAGCAGGAACCAGCCCAGCCACACGCTCTCGCCCTTGCCGCCCTCGCCGACACGGTTCATGCCGTCGTTCCAGTCGCCGCCGAGGATGAGCGGCAGGCCGGCGGGGCTGCTGCGCTTGATCGCCAGATCGAGCGCCCGCGCGCAGTGGTCATAGAGCGGCGCGGTGTTCTTGGTGACTTCCGGCGTGAAGAAGGCGTCGTGCTCGCCCTCGCCGAGCTCCTGCCCGTCGATGAAGGGCAATTGCTCCTTGAGGATGCCGGCATCGCCCGTCACCTCGATGTAGCGGGCCGTCGCGTGCGCCAGCCAGACGACATCGTCCGAGATCATGGTGCGCACCCCGGCATCGGTGCGTGGCAGCCACCAGTGCTGCACGTCGCCTTCCGGGAACTGCCGGCGCGCGGCATTGAGGATCTGGTCACGCGCCAGCTTCGGATCGTGCGCCAGAAGGGCGAGCGTGTCCTGCAACTGGTCGCGGAAGCCGAAGGCGCCGCTCGCCTGGTAGAAGGCCGAGCGCGCGCGGATGCGGCAGGCCAGGCTCTGGTAAGGCAGCCAGTGGTTGACCATGGCGTTCATCGCCTCGTCCGGCGTCTCGACCTGGATGGTGTCGAGGAAGCCGCGCCAGGCCYTTTCGTTATCGGCCAGGCGCTGGTCAAAGTCCTTACCGCGATGGATTTGCGCCAGCGCGCTTGCCTCGGCGGGCGTGGCCGCGTCGCCAAGCAGCCAGAGCAGCGTGACGTCGCCGCCGGCCGGAATGTCGATGTCGCTGGCGAGAACAGCGCAAGGATCGTCGCCCGCCTCGATACGGCCGGAGAGCGCAAGTCCACCGAGCACGGCCTGCGGATATTCGGTCGTGCCGTGCCTGCCGATGAATTCGGAGCGGTCGGCGGTCACCGAATGGACCGGATGACTTGCCGCCAGGAAGGCGACGCGCTCGCCGAAGTCGAGCCCATAGGGGTTTTGCGCCAGCATGGCGCCGGTCGCTGCGTCCCGGGAGGGCACGATGGTCGCCGCGGTGYGCGAGCGATGGCCGCCCAGCACCCACTCGGCATAGGCGTAAATGCGCAGCCGCGCCGGCGCCGGGCCGGCATTCTGGATGCGCAACCGCGTGATCTTCACCGGATCGGTCGGATCGACCACCTGCGTCAGGTCCATCGACAGCGGCCCGCGCTTCGAGCGGAAGGTGGAGAACCCCTGCCCGTGCCAGGTCTCGTAGGTCATCGACGGATCGCGCACCACTGCCGCCATCGGCGAGAACGCCTTACCGCTCAGCTGGTCATAGATATAGAAGCCCTCGCCCGGCCGGTTCGACACCGGATCGTTCGACCACGGCGTCAGCTGGTAGTCGCGGCTGTTGCGGCTCCAGGTGAAGCCGGYGCCTTCCGCCGAGACGTGGAAACCGAAGGAGGGGTTGGAGATCACGTTGATCCAGGGCTGCGGTGTCACACGCCGTCCGGTCAACCGCGTCACATAGTGGCGGCCGTCGCCGTCGAAGCCGCCAAAGCCGTTCCACAGGCTGAGACCRCTGCCATCGGCGGCGATATCGCCTCCACCCTGACTTGCCGGCACCGGCAAAGGCAGCGGCGGAGCAGGTTCGCGCGGCGAACCGCCCTCCGCCTGCAGCAAGGCGTCGCGCGCCTGGAGGGCCGCCGTCTCGGCGCGTTCGAGCTGATCGAAGATCGTGCCGTTGCGGGTGTGAAGAACCACCCGCGCGACCGACAGCAGGGTCTTGTAGATCGGCTCGTCCATCAGGTCGCGGCGCACCGCGAAGATGTGCTGRCGAGGCCCGAGCTCACGGCCGCGCAGGCGGCTGTTCTCGCACAGCGTCTCCACCGCGCGCTGCAGGTCCTGCACATAGGACGAGGCCTGCTCGTTGACGACGACGAAGTCGATCATCATGCCGCGGGCACGCATGTATTCCTGGAAGCGCAACGCCTGGGCGACGATCTCGAGATCGGCGACGTCGCCGATGCGCACCAGAAAGATCGGAAAATCGCCGGAGATGCTGGTCGGCCACAGRCTCGACTGGCGGCCGAGGCCGGAAGCGATGGATTCGGCCGGCAGGCGCAGGAACGGATCGGGATAGATCAGGTAGCGCGCCAGCTTCTGCACATTGGCGGCGTCGGTGAGGCTCAAGCCCAGATGGCGCGTCTGCACCTGGCTGCGCGTCCAGGCGAGCATGGCCTGGCGGGCGAAGCTCTCCTGGTGGTCGAGGCGGGCGATCGCCTCGTCGAGCTCTGAGCGATTGGCGCCGACGGCGGTCCAGAAGGTCAACGAGATCTTCTTGTTGGCCGGCACGCGCACCTGGCGGCRCAGCGCCGCCACCGGGTCCAGCGTGAAGCCCTGGCTGCCGGAAAGCCGGACGCCGGGGTCGAAGGCGACGGCATCGGCGATGGTGCGGCCTCGGCCGATGAAGGCGCRCCGGTCGGTCTCGGCCTCGGCATCGCGCGACGGGCCCGACGGATCGGTGACGAAATGCACCATGGTGAGGTCGGGGTCGTTCTTGTCGCGCTTGCGCCTCGTGGCGAAGATCGCGCCATTGTTCGGCGCGATCTCGGTCTCGACGAACATCTTGGAGAAGGCCGGATGGGCGTTGTCGGAAGCCTCATTGCCGAGCACCAGCTCGGCGAAAGAGGTCACCTCGATATGCCGGTCGATCGGGCCATCATTATAGAGCGTGATGCGGCGGCCTTCGCCATTGCCTTCGGAAATGACGATGCATTCGACTTCGGAACGCAGCGAGCCGACGGACTTGGTGAAGCTCGCCTTGTCGTCGCCGAACAGCGTCTGGACGCGCTCGCCCTCGGCGCGCTTCGGCTCGGCGGTGGCCGACCACCAGTCGCCCGTCGCGGTGTCGCGCAGGAAGATGTAGGAGCCGAGGCGATCCTCGCTCGGATCCGGCTGCCAGCGGGTAACGGCAAGCTCGCCGAAGCGGCTGTAGCCGGAGCCCGTCGCGGTGACCATGACCGAATAGCGGCCATTGGACATGACGTTGGTCGCGCGCAGYGCCTTGATGGGATCGAGGATGACGCGGCTGTCCGGGCTTTCGGCCTCGGTCTCGTCCTTGGAGCGCTCGTCGGCCTCCGTCCTGACGGTTGCCGTCGGAATGTCGCGCGGCGCCTTCTCCTGCAAGAGAAGCTCGGCCGACTCGATCACCGGATCGCTGTGGAAACGCTCGCGCAGCCGGCCCTCGAAGATGGCGTCGGCAACGGCGGCGATCGACATGCCGGAATGGTGCGCCATGTAGTTCTGCACCACGGCGTGGTCGGTGCCTTCGGGCACGCGCTGCGGCGTGAAATCGACCGCGTCGTAGAAACCGTGGCGGCCAAGGGCGCCGATCGAGCGCAGCCGCTGCAGGTTCTGCACCGCCTCGCRCGGGCTGAACTGCGCGGCCAGGATCGTCGCATAGGGCGCGATCACGGTGTTCTGGCCAAGGCCGCGCTTCAGRCCGAGGCCGGGCACGCCGAAATTGGTGTATTGATAGGTGAGCTCGCGGTCGCGGGCGTTGTAGGCCGCTTCCGAAATGCCCCAGGGCACGTTCTTGGAACGCGCATACTGGATCTGGCGCTTGATGATGAGCTTGCTGGTCTGGTTGAGGATCGAGCCCTGCGGCTCCTTCATCACCAGCGGCGGCATCAGATACTCGAACATCGAGCCCGACCAGGACATCAGCGCGCCCTGGAAGCCGATCTCGACGATCGGCCGTCCCAGACGGAACCAGTGCTCGGTCGGCAGGTCGCCCTTGGCGATGGCGAACAGGCTGGTGAGCCGCGCCTCGGAGGCAAGAAGGTCGTAGCAGCTCTCGTCGAGCTGGCGGTCCTCGACGCGGTAGCCGATCGAGAGCAGCTTGCGCTCCTGGCGCATCAGGAAGGAGAAATCCATCTCGAAGGCATAGCGGCGGCAGCGCTCGCGCAGGGCGAGCAGCTTGGCGCGCAACGCGGCGACGGCGCTCTCGTCATTGTGCGAATCGTGCACATGCGCCTCGCAGGTCGCCTCGAGCCTCGCCGCCCAGTCGGCGATGACATCACTTTTCGGCGAGGCCGCCTCGGTGTGGATGGCGGTGGCGAGCTTGCGGATCTCGCCGGCAAGAACGGCAAGGTTGATGGTGCGGATCGACGCCATTTCGGGCTGCGCCTTGATGGTCGCAACCGCGCGGCGCATGCCGTCGAGACGGTCGGCCAGGCGCTGGCGCAGCGGCCGCAGCTGCCGGCGGTCGTCCGGCAGCTCGTCCAGGCTTTCGTCGAGAATGGTGACGGTGTCGATGATGCCTTCGAAATCGCCCTGCAGATGCACGGACGGCGCTTCGGCCCATTCGGCGCAGGAGGCGGCAACGGCGACCAGATGTCCGGCGAGATTGCCGCTGTCGACCGCGGAGATATAGAGCGGATAGAGCGGCTTCAGCGTCGTCGTGTCGTACCAGTTGTAGAGATGGCCGCGTTCGCGCGGCATGTTCTCGATGGTCGTCATCGTGGCGTCGATGCGGGTGATGGCGTCCGACAGGCTGATCCAGCCGAAATCGCGCGCCGWCACCACCGACAGCAGATAGACGCCGATATTGGTCGGCGAGGTGCGCGGCGCCACCACCGGCGCCGGGCTTTCCTGGAAATTGTCCGGCGGCAGGTGATGCTGCTCGGGCGTGACGAAGGTCTCGAAATAGTGCCAGGTGCGGCGCGCGAAGGTGCGCAGCGCGTGGATGTCGGCGGTCGAGATGCGCAGCCTGTCCTCGGTCTCGGCCGAACGGCTGATCCAGCAGGCGACGGCGGGGRAAGCGATCCAGAAGATGGCGAAGAAGAAAGCGACGAAGGCCCCGGTGGAATCGGCGAGCACCGGAATGGCGAGGCCGACGACGCCGACGATCACCGCGCCATACATCATGCCGTAATAGGCGCCGAGATCGTTGCCGCCCTTGGCCGCCTGCGAAGCGGTGCGCCATTCGAGCAGGTTCTGCCGGCTGACGAAGAGCCGGTAGATGGTGCGGATGATGGCGTCGCCCATCATCCAGGCGAGATGCGCCATCAAGAGCACTTTCAGCGCCACCAGCGCGGTGCCGAACACGGTATCGCGCGCCAAAGCGGAGAAATGGCCGCGCGGCGTCTGATCGCCGCTCTTCGGCAGGATGCCGTTCACGATGTCGAAGGTCGGAGCCATGAACAGGGTGAGGATCAGAAGCGCCTGCCACTGCGCGGCCTGAGTGAAGGGCAGCAGCGTCCAGCCGGCGACGCAGGCCATGACCCAGAAGATCGGAGTGACCGAGCGGCGCAGATTGTCGACCATCTTCCAGCGCGACAGCGCCGGCACGCCGGAGCGCGGGTCGAAGATATAGCCGAGCAGCTGCCAGTCGCCACGCGCCCAGCGGTGGTGGCGCGAGGCGTCGACCGAGTAGCGGGTCGGATAGTCCTCGACCAGCTCGACGTCGGTGACCAAAGCGGCGCGCGCCAGCGCGCCCTCGAGCAGATCGTGGCTGAGGATGGTGTTTTCGTCGATGCGGTTCTTCAGCGCCGCCTCGAAGGCGTCGACATGGTAAAGGCCCTTGCCGGTGAAGGACCCGTCGCCGAAGACGTCCTGATAGACGTCTGAGACGGCAAACACATAAGGGTCGAGACCACGATTGGCAGAGAAGACGCGCTGGAAGAAGGAGGCGTCGTCGCCGCTGGTCAGCGAGGCCGTGATGCGCGGCTGCAGGATGGTGTAGCCGGCGCTGACGACGCGCTTGACCGGATCGAAATGCGGACGGTTGAGCGGATGGGCGAGCTTGCCGACAAGGCTCGAAACCGCGTCGCGCGTGGTGCGTGTGTCGRCGTCGAGCGTCATCACATAGACGACCTTTTCCGGCAGCGGCACGTCGAGCGGCAGGAAGGTGGTGTCGCTGTCGCCGCGCAAGAGAAGATTCAGCTCATGCAGCTTGCCGCGCTTGCGCTCCCAGCCCATCCAGCAGCCCTGCGCCTGGTTGTAGAGCCGGCGCCGGTGCAGGAGATAGAAGCGCGGCGAGCCTTCCGACGGATAGCGCGCGTTGAGCCTGGCGATCTCGTCGCGGGCATATTGCAGGATCTCGATGTCGGCGGCGTCGATCTCGGTCTTGGAATCCGGCCAGTCGGACAACAGCGYGAAATGGATCTCTTCGGCAGTGTTGGYGAGGTGGTGCACCTCGATGTTGCGGATGTTTTCCTCGACATCGTCGCGCGAGCCGATCAGCGAGGGCACCACGACCAGCGTGCGCGCCCCGGCYGGAATGCCGTGCTTGTTGTAGTCGTAGCCGACAAGCCTGGTCGGCTTGAGGAACAGCGCCACCACGGTGTTGAAGAAGGCCAGCGCGCCCTCGCTTGCCGGCAYGGCGAACAGCGCCAGCATCAGCGTGATCGATTCCACCGACAGGCCGAGATTGGCGAGCGCCCTGCCCGAGAGCACCAGCAGCAGCACCGTCAGCAGGAAGACCGGCACGACGATGCCCAGCCAGCCGGCGCTGGCAAAGCCGCGCTTGAAGGTCACATAGAAAGGCGGGCGGTAGCCGATCGCTTTTTCCAGTTCCTGCCGGCGCGGCCCGACCAGGAAGAAGCCGACATCGGTATGCACGGYGGGGTCCGCCGTCTCCGGCACGCCGGACGCATCGGTGAGCCCGGGCGTATGACCGGCAAGCTCGATCGCCTTTTCGGCGACGCGGTATTCGGAGAGATCCGAGCGGCGTGCCAGCTGCTCGATCGCGGTGCGGTACTGGTCGCGCGAGAAGAAATCGAGGTCGGCGAAATCGGTTTTTTCACGCAGCAGCGTGTCGATGCGGCTGACGCCTTCGAACCAGACCGTCCAGTCGACGTCGTTGATGAGGCGCAGGCCGCGAATGATGTTGCCGGTGGTGACGTTGCCCGAAGACAGCGTCTGATGCTCGGAGATGATGATCTCCTCGGCGTCGGAGCCGCTCTTCTCAAGCTCGCCTTCCAACCATTCCAGCGCGCGGCCGGCATTCTGCGACCCGTCGCGCAGGCGGTAAAGCAGCTGTGTGGCGAAAGTGGTGTCCTGCGCATGCGCGCTGTAGTTGGACAGGATCCTGGTGCGGTCGGCATTGTCGTCGGTCGCAAGCACCCGGTCGGCGACCTCGTTTGCGGTCTGGCGCATCTGCCTGGTACGCTCGACGCGCACGGCGATGCGGCGCAGGTTCTCGATCAGCACGAAGCGCAGCAGCGACGGCAGCGCCCAGAGTTCGCCGATCTTCATCGGCTCGACCGACTGGAAGCCCTCGACGATCGCCTTGAACATGTTGGCCGAGACGGAGCTGTCGGAATGCTCGACATAGCTCCAGGCAACGACGAAGGCGCGTGGCAGCACCGTGCCGTCGCCGAGTGTCAGCGTCGGCAGTTGCCGGTAGAAGCGGCGCGGCAGGTCGCGCTTGACCTGGAAGATGGTCTCCTCGACCAGGTAATTGTTGTCGAGCAGCCATTGCGCGGCCGGCGTGATGGTCTCGCCCTTGGCCTGGGCCGCATTGGTCGAGCGGTAGACTTCGAGAATCTTCTTGGCGCTATCGCGAATGCGGGCCTGGAACTCGAACGGGGCAAGGCCGAACAATTCCTTGACCTCGCCCTTGGCGAGCGCGACGCCCAAGGCGCGCAGCCGGTCCTCAGGCAGGAAATTGGAGCGTATCGGCGCTTCCGTCACCGTCGGGAAGCCGGCGCTTGTCTGTTCGATTTTGTTCGGATTCGTCTGAATGTTCATTGAAAATTCCGTAAGCGGGGGCGCAATGCGGCGTCACCGCCACGGCAATGGCCCTAAAACCGGTTCAATTGCAATTGGTTGCATGATTGATCGGCCGAAAGTTTGTTTTGCGCACCACAATGGGGGCGTGCCCTTTCGACAGCTCATGGGCGAACGCCCCTCGCTCTCCGCCCCGGTTGGATCAGGGCAAGGATTCAGGCTTTTTCGTGATACATGCAAGGGGCCGGGCGATAATTCGCCTGAGCCGCGATCATGTTTGGAAACAGCCGTTAACGGTTGGCGGCGAAGCGGTGGAGCCCGATCACGAAAAGCAGGCCCTGCCCCTTGGGCTGAAGCCGCAATTCCGGCCTGTCCCGGTCGACGATCAGCATATCGAGTGGTTCCAAGCTCGGCCCATCGTCCGTGAAGAGCGTGGCGCCGGCGCCGACGGCAAGAACGAGCGTGGCGTCGGCGTGCGGCGCGAGGCGAATCTCGGCGGAGAAAGGCCGGCGCTCGACCTCATGGGCCATGYGGCCACGGCGGGTCATGATGTTGAGATCGGTGATCGGACCGCCGATCAGCGCAGCACTGGTCGGCACGTCGCCCGGAAAGGCGAATGGCACTGAGGCTGTGGTCAGCCGCGTCGGAGGCAGGCCGGCGACGTCGAGGACAATCCCCTCGCCCTCCAGCACCGACAATGTTCGGTCGATGCCGGCGAAGCTCGAGAACGGTCCGCTGGTTTCGACGCGGGCCATGGAGATGCGCCAGTCGAAATCGTCGAGCCCGGCTCGTTCCGGCGAAACGGCGATCTCGGTGGTCGTGCCGCCGCCATTCTTCCACGGCATGACGCGGTAATCGACGGCACGGAGGATGCGCATCGGCTTAGAGCCGGACGATTTCAAGTCGATTCGACCTGAAATCGTCCGGATCTGTCTTCTTGGTTTGGAGCATGATGTTGTCCGAAACCCGTTTCACACTTTTCGGCATCATGCTCTAGCCCAGTATGCCCGGCAGGTTGAGCTGGTGCTCCTTGGCGCATTCAATGGCGATGTCGTAGCCGGCATCGGCATGACGCATGACGCCGGTCGCCGGGTCGTTCCACAGCACGCGCTCCAGACGCCTGGCCGCTTCGGGCGTGCCGTCGGCGACGATCACCATGCCGGCATGCTGGGAGAAGCCCATGCCGACGCCGCCGCCATGGTGCAGCGACACCCAGGTGGCGCCGGAGGCGGTGTTGAGCAGCGCGTTGAGCAGCGGCCAGTCGGAAATGGCGTCGGAGCCGTCCTTCATCGCTTCCGTCTCGCGGTTCGGCGAGGCGACCGAACCGGAATCGAGGTGGTCGCGGCCGATGACGACCGGCGCCTTCAGTTCGCCCTTGGCCACCATTTCGTTGAAGGCGAGGCCGAGCCGGTGGCGGTCGCCGAGGCCGACCCAGCAGATGCGCGCCGGCAACCCTTGAAAGGAGATGCGCTTGCGCGCCATGTCGAGCCAGTTGTGCAGATGCGTGTTGCCGGGGGTGAGCTCGCGCACCTTGGCGTCGGTCTTGTAGATGTCCTCCGGATCGCCCGAGAGCGCGGCCCAGCGGAACGGACCGATGCCGCGGCAAAACAGCGGCCGGATATAGGCCGGCACGAAGCCCGGGAAAGCGAAGGCGTTCTCAAAACCTTCGTCCTTGGCGACCTGGCGGATGTTGTTGCCATAGTCGAGCGTCGGCACGCCGGCGTTCCAGAACGCCACCATCGCCTCGACATGCTCGCGCATCGATGCACGGGCGGCTTTCTCGACGGCCTTCGGATCGGACGTGCGCTTCTCGCGCCATTCGGCCATCGTCCAGCCCTTCGGCAGATAGCCGTTGATCGGGTCGTGCGCCGAGGTCTGGTCGGTCAGAATGTCGGGGCGGATGCCGCGCTTGAACATCTCCGGCACGATCTCGGCGGCGTTGCCGAGCAGGCCGACCGACTTTGCTTCGCCGGCCTTGGTCCAGCGATCGATCATTTCCATCGCTTCGTCGAGCGTCTCGGCCTTCTCGTCGAGATAGCGGGTGCGCAGGCGGAAATCGATCGAATCCGGGTTGCACTCGATGGCAAGACAGGAGGCGCCTGCCATGACGGCGGCCAAAGGCTGGGCGCCGCCCATGCCGCCGAGACCGCCGGTCAGGATCCATTTGCCCTTGAGGTTGCCGTTGTAGTGTTGGCGGCCGGCCTCGACGAAAGTCTCGTAGGTGCCCTGAACGATGCCTTGCGTGCCGATATAGATCCAGGAGCCGGCCGTCATCTGGCCGTACATCATCAGGCCCTTCCTATCGAGCTCGTTGAACTTCTCCCAGGTCGCCCAGTGCGGCACGATGTTGGAGTTGGCGATGAGCACGCGCGGCGCGTTGGAATGGGTCTTGAAGACGCCGACCGGCTTGCCGGWCTGCACCAGCAGCGTCTCATCCTCGCCAAGCGTCTTCAGCGAGACGACGATGCGGTCGAAATCGTTCCAGGTACGCGCCGCCCTGCCGATGCCGCCGTAGACGACCAGCTCGTTCGGGTTCTCGGCGACCTCCGGGTCGAGATTGTTCATCAGCATGCGCAGCGGCGCCTCGGTCGTCCAGTAGCGGGCGTTGAGCTTGTCGCCGCGCGGGGCGCGCACTTCGCGGATGTTGTGACGAGGATCGGTCATCATTGTCCCTTTCAAGCGAGGCGGGCGGCGCTGGTCAGCGCCCGGCCCAGTCAATGGCGGTTTCAAGGATCGTTTTCAGCGTGGCGCGGATCGGCGCCGCGTAGCTGGGGTCGTAGGGCTCGGGCCAGTTTTCCGGCGAGCCCTTCTTGTTCGGCTCGCGCATGTAGCCACGGTTGGAGAGTTCCATCTGCAGCGCATGGACGCCGTTCTCGGGCCGGCCGAAATGGCGCGTGATCCAGCCGCCCTTGAAGCGGCCGTTGACCACCCAGCTCTCGCCAGTCGCGGCGAGGATCTCCGTCACCCTTGCCTGCAGCGACGGATCGGTGCTCCTGCCGTCATTGGTGCCGAGATTGAAGACCGGCAGTGTGCCTTCGAAAAGGCGGGGCAGCACCGAGCGGATCGAATGGCAGTCGTAAAGCACGATGTTTTCGTGCATGCCACGCAGCCGGTCGATCTCGGCYTGCAGGGCGTCGTGGTAAGGCGCGAAATAGGTCTCGCGGCGCTCATCGATCTCTGATGGCGTCGGCTCATCGCCCATGCGGTAGAGGGGATCGCCATCGAAGGTATCCGTCGGGCAAAGGGTCGTCGTCGCCTGGCCGGGATAGAGCGGGACGCCGGACGGGTCGCGGTTGAYGTCTATAACGGTGCGAGAGATGGCAGTATGCACGACGGTCGCGCCGAGATCGGCTGCAAAGTCATAGAGTTTGTCGATCCACCAGTCGCAGTCGCGTCGGCCGAGCCAGGTCGAGACCAGGCGGGAGTCGAGGCCGGCCAGATCGATGCCGGTGTGCGGGATCGAGACCAGAAGGGGGGCCGTGCCCTGGGTGACGGTGAGCCATGAAGGGGTCATGCGAGACCTCCGCAAGTTGGAGCTCTACGGCGCCCCCCTCTGCCCTGCCGGGCATCTCCCCCACGAGGGGGGAGATTGGCTGTTTCGGCGCCTCGCTCCATCCTACCACGTCGGTGATTGGCGAAGGCCGACGCGACGGCTGATCTCCCCCCTCGTGGGGGAGATGGCCGGTAGGCCAGAGGGGGGCGCGAAGGATCGCGACCTATCAGGGCGTTCAATCTCACGATGCAATCCCCGGCAGCTTTACCGCGCCCGCCGCATTCACTGCCGCGCCGCTGCGGACCAAGGCGATCGCCTTTTCCATGTCGGGATGGAAATGGCGGTCATTGTCGAGATGAGGCACCTCGGCCCGGACCAGCTTGCGCACCGCCTCGAGGGCTTCGCTCGAAGCGAGCGGAGCGTGGAAATCGCAGCCCTGTGCAGCTGCCAGGAGTTCAATGCCGATGACGGCGGTCGCATTCTCGATCATGCCGAGCAGGCGGCGCGCGCCGTGCGCGGCCATCGAGACATGATCTTCCTGGTTGGCCGAGGTCGGAATGGAATCGACGCTTGCCGGATAGGCCTTCTGCTTGTTTTCCGAAACGAGCGCAGCCGCCGTCACCTGCGGGATCATGAAGCCGGAGTTCAAACCCGGCTTGGGCGTCAGGAAAGCCGGCATGCCGGACAGCGCCGGATCGACCAGCATGGCGATGCGCCGCTCCGACAGCGAGCCGATCTCGCAGACGGCAAGCGCGATCATGTCGGCGGCGAAGGCCACCGGCTCGGCATGGAAATTGCCGCCCGAAAGCGCGGTGTCGTCCTCGGCGAAGATCAACGGGTTGTCGGTGACACCGTTGGCCTCGGTTTCCAGCGTGTCGGCGGCCTTGCGCAGCACGTCGAGCGCGGCGCCCATCACCTGCGGCTGGCAGCGCAGGCAATACGGGTCCTGCACGCGCTCGTCTCCGACGCGGTGCGATTCCCGGATGGCGCTGCCGGCCATGAGATTGCGCAGCGCATCCGCCGTTTCGATCTGGCCGCGATGTTTGCGCAGCAGGTGGATGCGCGGATCGAAGGGGGCGTCCGAACCTTTGGCAGCGTCGGTCGACAGCGCGCCGGCGACCAGCGCGGACTGGTAGAGCGTCTCGGCCTCGAACAGGCCGGCCAGCGCGAAAGCGGTCGAGAACTGCGTGCCGTTGAGCAGCGCCAGCCCCTCCTTGGCGCCGAGCGTCACTGGCTCCAGCCCATGCGAGACGAAGGCGACCTTGGCGGGGAAGCGGCCGTGCGGGGTAAAGCACTCGCCGACGCCGATCATGACAGCCGTCATATGCGAGAGCGGCGCGAGGTCGCCGGACGCGCCGACCGAGCCCTGCGCGGGCACGACGGGGATGACGTCGTTGGCGAGCATCCCTTGAAGCAGGTCGATGGTCTCGGCGCGCACGCCGGAAGCGCCCTGGGCAAGGCTGGCGAGCTTGAGCGCCATCATCAGCCGCACCACTGGGACCGGCATCGGCTCGCCGACGCCGGCCGCATGCGACAGCACGATGTTGCGCTGGAGCGTTTCGAGATCGTCGGCCGGGATGCGGACGCTCGCGAGCTTGCCGAAGCCGGTGTTGATGCCATAGACCGGCTCGCCCTTGGCGAGGATGCGGGCGACCGCCTCAGCGCTGGCTTTGATCTTCGGCCGGCAGGCGGCGTCGAGCTTCGGCACGGCCCCGCGATAGATGGCGCGCCAGTCGGCAAGCGTCGCGCTGCCGGGCTTCAGGGTCAGTTCCGTCATTGTCCTCTCCAGATACGGGCATGGAGCGGATTGAAGCCCATGCGGTAGACGAGTTCGGCCGGGCGTTCGATGTCCCAGATGGCGAGATCGGCCGATTTGCCGGCCTCCAGCGTGCCGGTCTGTTCCAGCAAGCCCAACGCGCGCGCGGCCTCACGGGTGACGCCGGCAAGGCATTCGTCGACGGTCATGCCGAACAGCGTCGCAGCCATGTTCATGGTGAGCAGCAACGAGGTGAGCGGCGAGGTGCCGGGATTGCTGTCGGTGGCGACCGCCATCTTGACGCCGTGGCGGCGGAACAGGTCGACCGGCGGCTTCTTCGTCTCGCGGATGAAATAGTAGGCGCCGGGCAGGATGGTCGCCACGGTGCCGGCCTTGGCCATCGCCGCGGCGCCCTCCTCGTCCGTGTATTCGAGGTGGTCGGCCGACAAGGCGCCATAGCGGGCGGCAAGGGCCGCGCCATGCAGGTTGGAAAGCTGGTCGGCATGGAGCTTCACCGGCAGACCGAGCGCCTTGGCCTTTTCGAAGACACGCGCCATCTGCTMCGGCGAAAACGCAATGCCCTCGCAAAAACCGTCGACGGCGTCGGCGAGCTTTTCGGCAGCGACTGCAGGCAGGATCGTGCCGGCGACGAGATCGATGAACGCATCCTTGTCGCCCTTGGCTTCCGGCGGCAGCGCATGGGCCGCAAGGCAGGTCGTACGGACCGTGACCGGGCGCTCGTCGGCCAGGCGGCGGGCGGCGCGCAACGACTTCTTCTCGTTGTCGGCATCGAGACCGTAGCCGGACTTGACCTCGACGGTGGTGACACCTTCGGCCAGCAGCGCGTCGAGACGCGGCCGCGTCTCGGCGACAAGCTCGTCCTCGCTCGCTGCGCGCAGCGACTTGACCGAGGAGACAATGCCGCCGCCGGCGCGGGCCACTTCTTCATAGGTGGCGCCGGCCAACCGCATTTCGAATTCGTTGGCACGGTTGCCGGCATAGACCAGATGCGTGTGGCAATCGATCAGCCCTGGCGTGATCCAGCGGCCCTGGCAATCGACGACCTCGGCGCCCTGCCCGGTTGCAGCCGGCATATCGGCCTCGGGGCCGGCATAAACGATCAACCCGTCGTGCGCGGCGACCGCGCCTTTCTCGACGATGYCGAGACCGGCARCACCCCCGGCCATGGTCGCCAGGCGCGCATTGCGCCAGACCCGATGGCCGCTCTTCCCGTTTGCTCCACCCATCATCTTTTCCATTTGCTTGGATGACGATTATGTATATACATATTGGAACGCGACGCAAGTGATAATGTCGCCTGGGCATTCAGATTCGGAGAGGAACGTGACGGCGATCTTTGCGGAACAGGCGCTGCTGCCCGGCGGTTGGCAGGACAATGTCAGGATCGCTTTTGAAGATGGCCGCATCTCTTCAGTCGAAGTCGGCGCTTCCCCTCAGGCGGGCGACGAGCGCCACGCCATCGTCCTGCCGGGCATGCCCAATCTGCACAGCCACGCCTTCCAGCGCGGCATGGCGGGTTTGGCCGAGCTACGCGGCCCTTCGACCGACAGTTTCTGGAGCTGGCGCGAGGTGATGTACCGCTTCGCGCTGTCGATGACGCTGGACCAGGTCGAGGCGGTGGCGGCGCAACTCTATGTCGAGATGTTGGAGGCCGGCTTTTCGCGCGTCGGCGAATTCCACTATCTGCATCACGACCGCGACGGGCAGCCTTACGCCAATATCGCCGAGATGGCCGAGCGGATCGCCGCTGCCGCGGCAGATACCGGTATCGGGCTGACGCTGCTGCCGGTCTTCTATGCCCATTCCGCCTTCGGGGGCGCCGCTCCCGGCGATGGCCAGCGGCGATTCATCAATGATGTCGAGCGTTTCGGGTGCTTGCTTGAGAAAAGCCGCGAGGGCGTTCGCTCATTAGAACAGGCCGTCGTCGGCGTCGCGCCGCATAGTTTGCGCGCCGCAACGCCGGACGAGCTCAATGCCGTCGCTGCGATGGCGCCGAACGGGCCCATCCATATCCATGTCGCCGAACAGGTGAAGGAGGTCGAGGACTGCATCGCCTGGTCGGGCAAGCGCCCGGTCGAATTCCTGCTCGCCAATGCAAAGGTGGACCAACGCTGGTGCCTGATCCACGCCACGCATATGACCGAGGCCGAAACGGTTGCGATGGCCCGGACCGGTGCGATCGCCGGGCTCTGTCCGATCACCGAGGCCAATCTCGGCGACGGCACTTTCGCGGCCCCGCTCTTCATCGAGCAAGGCGGCCGCTTCGGCGTCGGTTCCGATTCCAATGTGCTGATCGGCCTGCCGGACGAGCTTCGGCAGCTTGAATATTCGCAACGCCTTGTCCACCGCGCCCGCAACGTGCTGGCGCGGGCCGGCGGCTCGACCGGGCGGGCTCTGTTCGATGCGGCGCTTAACGGCGGCAGTCGGGCGCTTGGGGCAGGTCCTTCACAGATTGCCGCCGGCTGCCCTGCCGATCTCGTCTCGCTCGACCAAAACCATCCATCGCTGGCCGGCAAGGCAGGCGATGCGATCCTCGATGCCTGGATCTTCGCCAATGGCGGCACGGTCGATTGCGTGTGGGTGCATGGCAGGAAACAGGTCAGCGGCGGCCGGCATGCGAAGCGCGAAGCTGTCGCCGCGCGGTTCCGCGAAGTGATGACCGCATTGTCGCAAGGCTGAAGCAGGATCCATCCGATGAGCCTGGTCGAGACAGACGATGTCGAGGGCGGCGAGATCCTCTCGCTGCACCAGCGCATCTTGTCCGACATCCGTGAAAAGATCCTGTCGGGCGCTTGGGCGCCTGGACATCGCATCCCCTTCGAGCACGAGCTGACGGCTCAGTACAATTGCTCGCGCATGACGGTGAACAAGGCGCTATCGCAGCTGGCCAAGGCGGGGCTGATCGAGCGTCGCCGCCGTTCCGGCAGTTTCGTCCGCCAGCCGCAGTCGCAGGCGGCGGTGCTGGAGCTACACGACATCAGGATCGAGGTCGAAGCCCTTGGCCTTCCCTATCGCGCTATGAGCGGCTGGAGCGGGTCAAGCGGCGCAGCGGCGCCGAGGACCGCGCGTTGCTCGGGCTTTCAGCATCAGGTGCGGTGCTTGCGCTGGAGGGTCTGCATTTTGCCGGCGAACGGCCATTCGCGCTGGAGCAGCGGCTGATCAACCTTTCCGCGGTGGCCGAGGCAGCCGAAGAGGAGTTTCTCGATATCGCGCCGGGCCCCTGGCTGATCGGCCGCGTGCCGTGGAGCGAGGCCGAGCACCGCATCCGCGCTATGGCGGCGGACGAGGCAATCGCCGATGCGCTCGACATCGATCCCGGCGCCCCATGCCTGGTGGTCGAGCGCCGCACCTGGAGCGCCGAGCATCCGGTGACGCATGTGCGCTTCATCTATCCGGCGGAGAGCCATACGCTGGTGGCGAGGTTTACCCCGTCGCAGGGATAGCGCCAGCGCTCCCTTCTCCCCTTGCGAGAGAAGGTGGATCGGCGCGCAGCGCCGAGACGGATGAGGGTGCTGGAAGAAACGAGGTGCTGAAGAAAAGAGTGCTTCAAGCGCCCACTTCTTCCACGCCGCGATCCTCCAACACCCCTCATCCGGCCGCTTCGCGGCCATCTTCTCCCACAGGGGAGAAGGAGAAGTCGGCTCAGATTGCCGCGGTGATGATGATCTCGACCAGATATTCCGGGCCGGCAAGCTTGGCTTCGCCGGTGGCGCGCGCCGGGGTGTGGCCCTGCGGCACCCACTTGTCCCATTCCGAGTTCATCTCGGCAAAGGTCTTCATGTCGTCCAGYCAGATGATCGCCTGCACGATCTTGGTCTTGTYGGTGCCGGCCTTGGCCAGCAATTCGTCGATGGTCTTCAGGATGTCGCGCGTCTGGGATGCGACGTTGCCGCCGGGCTGACCGACCTGGCCGGCCAGATAGACGGTGTTGCCATGAATGACGATCTGGCTCATGCGCGGGCCGACATCGATGCGACGAATGCTCATTGGAGGTTCCTTCGTTGTGGGAGTCGCTGCTCTTTAGAGTCCCGGCCGGCGCGGGGCAAGGCCGGCGGGCGCGAAACCAATTGAGCCAATTGTCCGGTTCCGAACGGCCCGCCTACACGGTGAGTTGACCGGACGTGTCACAATTCCGCCGGACCGCCATGTTGACTAATGTAATAACATCACATATCGACGGCGTACTCGAATTCGCGGACCGACGTTTGATGACCAATGCCTGCCTGACCTTCCGCGACCTGACGCTTGGCTATAACAGCCATCCGGCGATCCATCATCTCAATGGCATCGTGCGCAAAGGCTCGCTGACCGCCGTGGTCGGCGCCAATGGTTCGGGCAAGTCGACGCTGATGAAGGGCATTGTCGGCGTGCTGAAGYCGATGGAAGGCGCGGTGGTCCGCATGCCGGGCGTGCGCACCGCCTATCTGCCGCAGCAATCGGAGCTCGACCGCTCCTTTCCGGCGCGCGTCGTCGATCTGGTCTCGCTCGGCCTATGGCCGAAGCGCGGCATRCTTGGCCGCTATACGAAAGAGGATCGCGAGTCGGTCAGCAGGGCGCTGATGGCGGTCGGACTCGGCGGCTTCGAGAAACGGCCGATCGATACGCTGTCGGGCGGCCAATTGCAGCGCACGCTGTTTGCCCGCGTGCTTTTGCAGGACGCCGACCTCATCCTGCTCGATGAGCCGTTCAACGCGGTCGACGCCAAGACGGTCGGCGACCTCATCCAATTGATCAAACGCTGGCATGGGGAGGAGCGCACCATCATGGTCGTCGTCCACGACCTCGATCTGGTGCGGCAGAATTTCCCCGAAACGCTGCTGCTTGCCCGCCAGCCGGTCGCCTGGGGCGACACAAAGGAAACGCTGCGGCCCGAAAACCTGCTCAAGGCACGGCGCTTCCACGAGGCGTGGGAAGAGAACGCGCCCTGGTGCGAGCCCGAGGATCATGATCATAGCCATGATCACGCGCATCACGATCATGCGCATGATCACCATCACGACCACCAGCACGGCTCCGGACCGAGGGCGGCGTGATGGATTTCGTCTACGGCCTCTTCATCGCGCCCTTTGCCGATTTCGCCTTCATGCAGCGGGCACTGTTCGGCTCGCTGATGCTGTCGCTCGGCGCCTGCCCGGTCGGCGTCTTCCTGATGCTCAGGCGCATGAGCCTGTCGGGCGACGCGATGGCGCATGCCATCCTGCCGGGCGCGGCCGCCGGCTTCCTGCTCTATGGGCTCGAGATCCTGCCGATGACGGTCGGCGGGCTGATCGCCGGCATCATCGTGGCGCTCGGCGCGGGCGCCGTCTCGCGCTTCACCATCCAGCGCGAGGACGCCTCGATGGCGGCCTTCTATCTGATTTCGCTGGCCGTCGGCGTGCTGATGGTGTCGATCCGCGGCTCAAGCGTCGACCTCATGCATGTGCTGTTCGGCACGGTGCTCGCGCTCAACAATGAGGCGCTGATCTTGATCGGCGGYATCGTGGCGGTGACGCTCGCCTGTCTCGCTATCTTCTGGCGCGCGCTGGTCGCCGAATGCCTCGATCCGCTGTTCCTRCGCTCGGTGAGCCGCATGGGCAGCCCGGTGCATTTCATCTTCCTGGGCCTGGTCGTGCTCAACCTCGTCGGCGGCTTCCAGGCGCTGGGCACGCTGCTCTCGGTCGGGCTGATGATGCTGCCGGCAGCCGCCGCCCGCTTCTGGACGGTGCGCGTCGAGCCGATGTGCGCGCTGGCCGTGCTGATCGGCTTTGCCTCCTGCATCGCCGGGCTGCTTTTGTCCTACCATGCGTCGCTGCCCTCCGGCCCCGCGATCATCCTTTCGTCCGGCGTCGTTTATTTCTGCTCGATCCTGTTCGGCACGCGCGGCGTGCTGCGCGCCCGCATCGTGCATCACCGACACCGCACCGCCTGACCCCATCCCCAAGCAAGGAGACCACCCAATGCTGAAATCCTTCCGTGCCGCGCTGGCGTTGAGCGTTATAACATTAAGCGCATTCGCAACATCCTCCGCTTTCGCGGCACCGCTGAAAGTGGTGGCAAGCTTCACCGTGATTGCGGACTTTGCGAAAAATGTCGGCGGCAACCGGGTCAACATCACCACCATCGTCGGGCCGGACGGCGAYGCGCATGTCTATGAGCCGAGCCCGGCCGACGCGGTAGCGATGGCAGGCGCCGACGTCGTGCTGGTCAACGGCTTGCATTTCGAAGGCTTCCTGCAGCGCCTGGTTGACGCCAGCGCCACCAAGGCCGCGATCGTGACGCTGACCAAGGGCGTGACGCCGATCGACTTCAAGCCGGAATTCGCCGACGCGGACGCGGCCGAAGGGGCCGACACCAGYGGCGGCAAGACCGTCACCGACCCGCACGCCTTCCAATCGATCGCCAATGCCAAGATCTATGTGAAGAATATCGCCGAGGCGTTCTGCGCGGCCGACGCCGAGGGCTGCGACAGCTACAAGGCCAACGCCGCCGCCTACACTACCAAGCTCGATGCGCTGGAAGGCGAAGTGAACGCGGCAATCCAGTCGATCCCACAAGCCAAGCGCGTCGTCATCACCTCGCATGACGCCTTCGGCTATTTCGAGCATGAATACGGGCTGACCTTCCTGGCGCCGCAGGGCATCTCGACCGATTCCGAGCCRTCGGCCGCGGACGTCGCCAAGCTCGTGGAGCAGATYAAGYAGGACAAGGCGGCGGCGATCTTCATCGAGAACATCACCAATCCGCGGCTGATCGAGCAGATCGCCGGCGAGACCGGCATCAAGGTCGGCGGCACGCTCTATTCGGACGCGCTGTCGGGATCGGACGGCCCGGCCTCGACCTATATCGACATGATGCACAACAACATCACGCAGATCAAAGGCGCGATCCTGGGAAGCTGAGCGACGCGGCAGCCAACCGGGTCGAAAAACGGCCCGGTTGGATTTTTCGATCGGTCGTCGCTATTTGGCAGGGAATTCCTTTAATGCGGATTGCCGCCCTTCTCCCGGAGTGGCAAGACTGCCGCCAAAGAGATCGCGAGGACGACACCATGGAATACCGCCAGATCAGCGACGACTATTCGGTCTCCGGCCAGATCCAGCCCGAGGATATCGCCGCCATCAAGGACGCCGGCTTCAAAAGCGTGATCTGCAACCGGCCGGACGAGGAGCAGCCCGGCCAGCCTTCGGCCGGAAGCATTCAGGCCGCAGCCGAGGCGGCCGGGCTTGCCTTCCGCTACATCCCCGTGATCAGCGGCCAGATCACCATGGACAATGTCGAGGACCAGGCTGCCGCGCTGGACGAGCTCGAAGGGCCGGTGTTCGCTTATTGCCGTTCAGGCGCGCGCTGCACCAACCTTTACGGGCTGATCCAGCAGCAGCGCGGCTAAATAGGCAGCGCACCGGTTTCCTTGAGTGTTTCCAGCACGATCGCCGTCTTCACGTGCTGCACGGATTCATGCGGCAGGAGCACGCCGTTGACGAACTCCGACAGTGATTTGAGGTCGGGCGTCACGACCTTCAGGATGTAATCCATCTCTCCCGTTAAGGCGTGCGCCTCCTGCACCTCGGGCAGGCGAGCCACCAGTTCGCCGAAGCGGCGGGCATTGTCCCGGTTGTGGGTGGCCAAGGTCACCGAGATGACGTTGACCAGCGAAAAGCCCAGACGGTCGCGGTCGAGCACCGCGCGATAGCCCTTGATATAGCCGTCCTCCTCCAGCCGCAGACGGCGGCGCGAGCATTGCGAGGGCGACAGGTTCACGCGCTCCGCCAAATCGTTGTTGGTGAATCGCGCATCGTCCTGCAAAAGCGCCATTATCTTGCGGTCGAATTGATCGAGGCGCGCATCATCCATGAATTTTTCTCCATTTATGCACGGTTTGCGCGCATGATGCGCATTTCAAGCGGTTGAATGCAAGCACCGTGCGGAGGTGTCGGGCTATCATGGTGAAGATGGTCAAGCCCGGCCAAAACAGCTTTCGGAGGACTGCCATGGGCCCCTTCCCGCACGACGCCCCACCCGCCAAGATCAGCAAGCAGAACCCCGCCGGCACCGA